>NZ_CP062182.1:304899-609798 GCF_022700675.1 Acinetobacter sp. ASP199 | reverse complement strand
TGGTCCTTATCTGGTATTGCCTGTCTTTGGTCCAAGTACAATTCGTGATGGTATTGGCCTTGCTGTTGACAGTCAGGCACGTCCACAGAAATATCTTCTGGAAGATCAGGAAGGTCTATACTGGTTTGATCAGGTATGGCGCGGTGTCGATGCACGTTCTCAATTACTTGAGATTGAAGGTGTATTAAGCGGTGATAAATATGCACAGATTCGTGACATTTATCTGCAACGTACCAGCTATGCAATTGCTGAAAAGAAAGGTCTGGAATCTGAAAGTCTATTCACTGACATAGATGACGAATTTGAAGATGAGTTTGATGAATTTAATGAAGATCAGACTGAATCGACAGAACCAGCCTTCTAAGTTCATAATTTCCGCAAGATTACCGGTGAAAAAGATTCGCTGGTAATCAATAGCTTGTTATAGTACATCTAATAAACAAACTTGGGATTAGTTCACTTCCTTATGTATTTTATTCAGCCGACTCGTGATGTTCCTTATCTTGACCAAGTCCTTGACACGCTTCCAGATGTGCAGATGATTGGTCTTGAAGATCATGAGTTGTATGACCAGACTATTCTCGCAATTTCTGACGTGCATGATTACCTGAAATACCAATGGGATTTTCCAACCATTGTACTGGCTTTGGAAAATGAAGGTGCTGAACTGTCTCAAGCCTGGGAGCAAGGCGCGCTTGCCGGGTGGATCTGGAATAAACTTCCAGCTCAACCTCTCCTCGCTTTACAAAAAATTGATGCGCAATATAAAAGAAACCAGGATAGTCGTGATTTACCTTCCGCAGCAGAATTACAACAAAAACTCCTGCCCAATCCCATTGAGCTGTTGAACTATCAGGTAGAAACGTATTTTCAGCCTTCTGCTTATCTGTCTGGTGATTGGTACGATTACTGGAAAATCAGCGATAAAGAGGTGATATTCTATCTGGCTGATGTCTCTGGTCATGGTGTCACCAGCAGCCTGCTCACCTCATGGATGGCAGCTTTCCACGGTCGCTCTAAATCACCACGCGAGCTCATTAAAAAGTTGAATGGGATGCTGGTTCAGGAAAATATTGAAAAGCATATCACCATGATTGCCGGGGTTTTAAACCTTGAAACTCATGTAGTGCGCTGGTCGAGTGCCGGGCATTATCCACCACCTATTATCTTTGAGCCGAATCAGGCACCAAAAATTTTATCCACCAGTAGTTTTCCTCTTGGACTAACTGAAGAACTGGAAGTCAGTGAACAGGAATTTGTCCTGAAACGTCATGCCCGCTTCATTTTATGTTCAGATGGTGCCCTGGAACCTTTTGATGGTGGCCTGAATGAACAGTTTTCACAGCTGGTCTATCACTTGCAAAATCAATCTTTTCAAGCGCCAGAGCATGTAGCAGACGATATTGCCTTCCTTAGCTTCATCCGCATGAATTAGTAATATAATTATTGTGTTAATAAATACTTAAATTGACTCAGACCTTCAGCTACTTGAGTATCAAACTACCCTATGGGATAATTTAATATCCTTCTCTGCAAATGGCATTTATATGTCAACAGGTCATGTTGAATATGCAAGTTTGAACGGAACGCATATTTTTAAACTTATTGGCGAAGTGCGTGCGCAATCTTGCATAAGTCTAGACAAGTTACTGAACAAAATTGAACAGCAAAATAATGTCGTTGGTGCGATCGTTGATTTAACCGAAACCAGTTTTATTGACAGTACTGTACTCGGCGTTCTTGCAAAACTGGGTTTGAAGCTGAAACAAGTGCATCATATCCAGGCTGTCATGCTCTCTACCAATTCAGATATCACCACCTTGGCCAATAGCATGGGTTTAGGACAGGTATTTGTGATCCTGAATTATTGTGGAGATTCACATGTCTGTACGCGCGCCCTCATTGAAGAACATGTGACACATCGCAATATGCTGACCACAGTTCTGGATGCGCATAAGACATTGATGAAACTCAATGAAAGTAACAAGAATATGTTCGAGCCTTTGGTCAAACAACTGCAAAAAGAGCAGGACAATCTCGATAAGGTGTCCGAACCCAATATTTAATCTTAATTTTCCAGGAAGGAAACCATGACTTTACTCTCTGTTGTACAAATGAATTCTCAGAATGAAATTGAAGACAATTTCAGAACGATAGAATCCCTGATCCAACAGAGCAAAGCCAATGGTGCTGAACTGATTGTCTTTCCTGAAAACTTTGTCTGCTTTGCTGCCGGAAAACAACGCGAAACCGCAGCTCAGTTTGAAGCTATTCAGCAACGTCTTGAAAAACTGGCACATCAATATCAGATCTGGATGATCGCCGGTACCCTGCCTTGCCCTTATCGTCCGGATGGCTCAGTCATTGAAGATGGTCGTGTTCGCACAGTAAGCCTATGCATTAGCCCGGAACAGACTGAAGCACGTTATGACAAAATTCATTTATTTGATGTACAAGTCGGTGATGCCGTCGGTGGCTATCAGGAATCCAAATTCTTTGAACCTGGTACAGATGTCATGGTGGCGAAAACCCCATTTGGCAATATTGGTCTGATGGTGTGTTATGACTTACGCTTCCCGGAGCTGGCTTTAACCTTACGCCAACAGGGCGCAAACATTTTGACTGCTCCTGCTGCATTTACCTATACGACTGGTCAGATGCACTGGCAATTATTACTTCAATCACGTGCCATGGACACCCAATGTGCCGTTCTTGGTGCCGCGCAACAGGGTTGGCATGGAGAAAAACGTCAAACTTGGGGACATGCTGCTGCAACCAATAGCCGCGGTCAGGTGCTGGATATGGTACATGCGGAAGGTGCTCAACTGATCACGGTAGACTTTGATTTAAATGAACAGCATAAAGTTCGTGAATCCATGCCATTGATGCAACATCGCAAATTGATGCAGTTTTAGAATTTGCGATTTTCCTGCATAAAATAACAAAATCCCTGCTTATTCCTGCCTAAAAATCATTGAGCATAGAAGCTCCATGAAAAAATAACAGGGATTCATATCATGTCATTAGAAAAAGCTGTCTATACCGCACATGCCAAAGCGACAGGTGGCCGCGATGGTCGTGTCACTACGGATGATCAACTGCTGGATATGCAACTCGCAGTACCGAAGGAAATGGGTGGTCCTGGCGGCAGTACCAATCCGGAACAACTCTTTGCTGCTGGCTATTCGGCCTGTTTCCTCGGTGCCATGAAATTTGTGGCCAATCGCGATAAGCTAAATATCAGTAAAGATGCTTATATTGAAGGTGATGTCGGTATTGGTCCAATCCCAACTGGCTTTGGTATTGAAGTCACCCTAAATATTCATCTGGAAGGTATGGATCAGGACGAAGCTCAAAAGCTGGTGGATGCTGCACATATCGTCTGTCCATATTCTAATGCGACGCGGAATAATATAGATGTGACACTCAACGTCATCACCCAACTTTAAATTACACTGATAAAACTCAAGGGCTGAACTCAAATATAACCACAACCATAAAGTTTCAGAGTCTAGCCATCTACCAAAAATAGCAGCCTGATTGGCTGCTATTTTCTATAGGCATTATTCTTAATTTAAAGTCGGTCTTTTTAAGCTAGCTCAGCAGCTTCATTGGTGACACGCAGTACTTCTTCAACCGTGGTCTTACCTGCCAGCACTTTACGTAAGCCATCATCACGAATAGAACCAGATTGTTGGCGTGCGTAGCTTTCCAACTCATATTCTGGCGCATTACCATGAATCAGACGGCGCATGTGATCATCCACCGGGACAATTTCATAGATCGCAGTTCGACCAGTAAAGCCGGTATGTGAGCAGCGCTCACAACCTTTCGGTTGTGGTAACTCTAATTGTGTCCCGTCATAAACATGGGCAAATAGACCTTGCTCATATTCGTCCGCCACATGCCAGGTCGCACAATGTGAACAGAGCGTACGTACCAAACGCTGGGCAATCACCCCGATCAATGAACTGGATAATAAGAAAGGTTCAATCCCCATATCCTTAAGACGGGTTACTGCACCAATTGCAGTATTAGTATGCAGGGTTGATAAAACCAGGTGACCGGTTAAAGATGCCTGCACGGCAATTTCTGCTGTCTCCAGGTCACGAATCTCACCCACCATGACCACATCAGGATCCTGACGCAACATCGCTTTTAAAGCACGGGCGAAGGTCATATCCACTTTGGTATTTACCTGAGTCTGACCAATACCCTCTAGCTGATACTCGACCGGATCTTCCGCGGTCAGGATGTTCTTGGAACCATCATTCAGGTCAGATAATGCTGCATAAAGTGTCGTCGTTTTACCTGAACCAGTTGGGCCAGTGACCAGAATAATCCCGTGTGGACGATGCACTAAAGTCTTGAGGCGATCATAGTCATTATTCATCAGACCCAAGTGGGTCATATTCAGACGACCCGCCTGTTTGTCCAGAAGACGCATTACCACGCGCTCACCATAAGAAGATGGCAAAGTAGAAACACGGACATCAACTTCACGCCCTGCTAAGCGCAGGGAAATACGACCATCTTGGGGAATACGCTTTTCGGCAATATCCAGTTTGGCCATGACCTTGATACGAGATACTAACAGTGGTGCCAGTTCACGACGTGGCTGGACAATTTCACGTAACTGACCATCGACCCGCAAACGCACTGAAAGTTTCTTTTCAAAGGATTCAATATGAATATCGGAAGCACCTACACGGATGGCTTCTGAAAGTAAGGCGTTAATCAGGCGGACAATCGGCGCATCATCTTCCTGATCCATCAAATCTTCGGCTTCAGGCACAGAGTCGGCCAGACTAAGTAAATCTGGATGATCTTCCAGACCAGCTGCGACCTGTTGTGATTCACCGCTGTCCCCAGCGAAACTGCTGCTGAGTAATTGACTGAATTCGTGATCATTGCAGAGCTGATACTGGGCAGCATGACCCAAAAAACGGCGTGCTTCCTGCAATGCAAGCATCGAGGTATTATCACGACGGACGATAAAGACCTGATCCCCTTCATAACGTAACAACACCCCATGGCGTTTGGCAAAACTATAAGGGATTTGTAATTGTTTCAGTACTTGCATCGCGGAATTATAATAATAGTGAAAAAATTTAAATTGAGTGTACTCTAAGCACATGACAGCGTGAAGTATGTTTAGAAAGATTTAGTACGAAAGGACAGCCGCATTGCCACAAGATCAAGTTGATTTTTCCTCTACTCAGCCCTCTATTCATTGGTGGGGTGAACAGAATTTTGAAATAAATGAATCCAAAGCATGGCAATTTGGTTCGCTGCTGTTCCGCCTGACACGTGGCTTGCAGGAATGGCGGTTAGAGTATTACCGCCCTGTGGTACAGTTTGACTATGAGCAGAAATGGTATCAAATCGAAGATCCGCACTTTGCCTTTCCTCCGCCAGTGAAAATTGAACGCTATATGTTCAAGTCAACCCAAAGTAAACTGCAACTGATGCCTCGTCTGGCAGACCGTTCTGTCGTGATCAAACCCGTCGATCCCATTTATATTCCTGCCGGGCAACGTGGAACCTTGTATATCAGCACGCCACTATGGATTGCCGGTTTTGTCGATGGACAGCGAGATCCGATTTTTGATGTCCCGGTCATTCTGCCGAAAGATACCTGGTTTGGCCCGAATCATCGTTCTGGGGAAATCTGTTATGCCACAGCAGTCGATGGTCGTACTGAACTGAAACAGCTGACACCGCGTGCATTTCGTGCTGTGACGCCAATTGAGTTCCACAATACCAGTAATCAGCAACTGCGCTTTGACCGCATGAATGTGCCCGTACCTGCCCTACCGCTATTTTTTAGCGCCAGCACTGGACGCCTTTGGACCTCACAAATTAAAGTCCTGCATGAAGGTCTGGATCGTCCACCTCGAATTCGGATTGAAAACCGTACGCCACCGCATGCTGGTGAAGTGGACTATCTGCATCCGCCGCGTGATCCTGCAGGCAACCTGTTTAATATGTTCGATTCATTCTTTTAAGGACGGCTAATGGCAAATTCAAGTATTTCTTCTGAAGTCACCAGTAGCCTGAAAGGTGTATTTACCAATATCAATACCGACCGGCTAACGGAAATCGCCGTTGCAATCGTGTTGTGTTTTATCGGCTTCCTCATTGCACGCTTTTTCTCGAATGCCTTTATCCGGACAATTGGTCTTCGTTTTAATGCCCATCAGCAAATGGTCTGGCGTCGCGGTATTTTCTACTTTATTTTCCTGCTGTTTGTTATGGCCAGCTTAAAGGAAGCCGGCTTTAAGCTCAGTGTCTTCTTAGGTGCAGCAGGTATTTTAACGGTTGCACTGGGTTTTGCGTCTCAAACCTCTGCATCCAACCTGATCAGCGGTATCTTTCTGATCGGTGAGGGATCTTTTGAAGTTGGCGATACCATTCAGATTACCCTGATTCGTGGACATACCATTGAAGGTGAAGTGATTTCGATTGACCTGCTCTCAGTCAAATTATTAACGCAGGACAATATCTACGTCCGTTTGCCGAATGAACAGCTGATTCGTGCCCCGGTACAGAATCTGTCCAAGTTCCCGATCCGGCGTATTCCGATTACGCTGGCAATTAACTTTCATGAAGATATTATCAAAGTGCGTGAAGTGCTGCTGGATGTGGCAAATGCATATCCAATGGTGCTTGCCGATCCGAAACCGGCTGTCACGGTAACCGCTTTCCGTGAGTCTTCAATTGAGTTGCTATTTGCAGTCTGGTGTCAACGCGAAAACTTTTTGAAAGTTCGCGATGAAATGCAGGAACGCATTCGTAATGGTTTCCTGGAAAATCATATTGAGATTCCCGTACCGAAAATGGGCTTTGTAGATCATCCTCTCGCGCGTCCGCTGGGAAATGAGGATATTGATCAATATGCCAATGAGAAAGAATTAAAACGGGAACCGGATTTAAAATAATCCTTTAATCTCCCTCACCCCAACCCTCTCCCACAGGGAGAGGGAGTTGTCATTAAATAAATACTTTTTTCAATCTTAGATTCTCAAATGCAGATTCCCTCTCCTTTCAAGAGATGAGAAGCACTGCTTCGCAAGGGAGAGGTAAACTCTTTACCCCCAATGAGAGAGGCAGATTCAAACCCGCTTATCTCCATCCGGCATTGGTGCAACATAAGCAATCAATAACATCACCCCACCTGCCAGCAAGAACGATAATACTCGAGTTAAGGTCCCGATATGAGATAGGTCAAATAGCACCAGTTTCAACGTCACAATCACCAGAATACTACTGCCCAGAATCCACATCGGTTTTAGGGATTTCAATGCCGCAAGCCACATCGTTGCAAAAGCCAAGAGCACCCACAGAACCGTCAAACTCAACTGGACTGTGGAATTACTCCAGACTTCCCAATTGTTCAACGGCGTTTCTAAATACATATGCAAAGCACGTAATACGATATAGCTGGATAGCCAAAGTAAACTCAGTACCATGAGCACCGCCATCATACCTTTATCTCGCCCTGCTCGAATCTGTTGCAGCAACATCCAGATAAAGCCGATCAACATGGCGATACTCACCAGATCAAAAGGATTTAGGGCAGGAAGCAAATAGAACTCAAAGGCCTGCTGACTGAGCAGCTGTGAACACAACAACCAGGCTGCCATCAGGATTAGGGCACTGTTGCTTTGCCACAGCATCGGCCAAGCAGAGTCTGCAGATTGTTTATAAGACCAGAAACACAAGCCTAAGGGTAAAATGACCATACTGATATAGGGCATATCTGGAATCAGACATAGACTTGCCAGAGTCAGACTCACTAAAGCCCCTAAACTCACCCATTCTTTGGAAAGCAACAAGCCTGAAGATGGTCGCAGCCATTGCCAGGCTAGCAATAAGCTAGATAACCCAAAGATCATCCGGGCAAATTGACTCTCCCAAATCAGTACGCCATTTTCACTATGATCAATTGCCAAAACCACACCAGCAAAAACTAATGGCGTTAAGCCGCACCATTTCGGCACCAGCCAGCTCCAGTCCTGATTTTTTCTGAAGATAATTTCATTAAGAACAGCAAAAATCAGTGCGACCGTAGCCAGACTATAAATATGGGCGTCTGACGAGGTGAACACGTCTTCCAGTAAGGCAAACAGCATCAGGCTGGCTGAGAAACTGAGTAAGCTCAGAAAGCCCGTACTCAACCCATCGAGTTGCTGGATATAACGCTCTTTGAACTGGCTGATCAGGATCACTGCCAGATAACAGCCACTGAGTGTCCAGAAGATATGTCGCGGTGCGGGATTCAGTTCAACCAGATAATACAGACTGCTCAGCCCAGCCATGATCAGCAAGCCCATACTCAAGTATTGCCCAACTTTGAGATTCTTTTCCAAAGCCCAGAAATAAATCAATACGCCTTCTACTGCCCAACCCACGACACTCCATTCACCTTCCAGCAAAATTGGTGGAATCAGGGCAATAAAAATCAGCATCAAACTGAGATAGCTATTGGCAATAATATTCAGAGTATGGCTACGGCGCGACCATAACCAGCAAGCTGCGAATACTGCAGCAAATATCAGGCTGAGTCCTGCCTGCCACATGCGTTCATTAAAATGAATCAGATACAGGGAAATATAAGCCGTAATCGGTGCGGCAAAGATCAGCGCAATATCCAGAATTGGCTTGAGCTGGAACCTGCTCAGATCATCTTTAGCAAGCAACTGACTGAAGCGAAATCCCAGCCAAATAAATATGGCACTATGCGCCAGAATCAGGCCAGTCATGCTGTAGCGTTCAGAAGTGTAGCCATGAATCAGCGCATAGATGCCTCCCACAATCGCGGTGACCAGAAAGGCAATCTGATTGAGCGTCTTCCAGGGTTTTAAGCTGGTCAGCGTTGCTACTCCGATATTAATCACCAGATAATAAGCAATCAGCTCTACGGCGGTGGTATCCCGTACAGGTAAGGTAAACGGTGCGATATAGGCAATCAGCACCGCCATCACTGTCAACTCAAAACTATTCTGCTTAAAGCTGAGATATAGCGTGATGGCCATAATCAACACAAATAGCCCTGATGCCATTAACAGGCCAGGAATGACCAGATTGTAATAGGCAAAGAATAAGGTCAGAAACAGCGCGCCTAATCCCAGCCCTTCTAATGCCAATGCAAAACTGCGGTTTTTCTCGATCAACCAATAGCCCAACCCAGCAACAGCCATACTTGCCAAAGCAATCAGGCCCAATTTCATGGCTAGACTGATTTGCCAATGCTCCGTTGCAAAACGGAGTAACAGGATAATCCCGATCACCAGAATCCCGATTGCAGCCTTAAGCACCGGATTGCCTTGAAAAATCCAGCGCTGGATCTGATCGAATAAACCCGGTGAAGCATGATCAACTTGAGTTGGCTGATGAAAGGCTGGCAGTGGAACTGGCTGAGAATTTAAAGTGTCCGGGCTTGGCATCGAATGAATACGATGCTGTAACTGTTGCAATGACAGCTCTATTCGTTGCAGCCACCGGAACAGAAAGAAAATCCAGGCCGTGACGCCCAGCCCCATCAACCATTTCAGGTCAATGACGCCGCCTACAATGGCAACTAGGGAAGAAATATATAGTGGAACTTTGGAATAACTGGGAATAGACGACTGATGCTGGCCAGCGATTTCTTCAAGTGGCTGTTGCACCGCATTGACATACTGCATGACACTTATCAGAAAACCGAGCCCACATAAATAGCTGACAATTTCGTAACCCAGATACCAGGTACTCAGGCCTACAATCACCAGACTAATCAGCCACATCATACGCAATTCATTTTGCCCTGTTGTCATTCTTATATTTTCCAGTCCCATACACCTCCATCATACAACATGCCGCTGCCGGTTATTTCATCTTCGGTCATTATTCGCTAAGCTGTTGCCTCAGACTTGCTCAGCGGGCACGCTAAAAATCACGTACAATAACGCTATTATTTGAATAAGGAATTGAATACATGCCACCATTTGTCTTGGTCGATGGCTCTTACTTTTTATTTCGCGCCTTTCATGCGCTGCCACCGTTAACCACGTCAACCGGTTTACACACCAACGCAATTCGTGGTGCAATTTCTGCCATTCAAAAACTGATGCGCCGTGTCCAGCCTACACATATGGCGGTGATTTTTGACACCCCTGAACCCACTTTTCGCCATGAACTGTCACCAATCTATAAGGGTGACCGCCCAAGCATGCCGAGCGAGCTTGCCGAGCAAATTCCCTACCTGCACGCATTAATCAAAGCCTTAGGGATTCCATTACACGTCCTGCCAGGTGCAGAAGCCGATGATATTATCGGCACACTGGCAAAACGTGCTGAAGCCATGGGACATCAGGTACTGATCTCTACGGGTGATAAAGATATGGCCCAGCTGGTGACTGAAAAAGTAACCTTGGAAGACAGCTTTAAAGAAAAGCCACTCGATGTAAATGGTGTATTTGAAAAGTTTGGGGTCTGGCCAAATCAGATTATCGATTACCTGACCCTCATGGGCGATGCCTCAGACGGTATTATGGGTGTACCTGGCGTCGGTGCCAAAACCGCAGCCAAATTACTGAATGAATATGGCTCAATTGGTGGCATTCTGGAAAATGTCGACAAGATCAAAGGTAAAGTCGGACAAAATATCAAAGACAATGTGGAAGGCATTACGCTGGATCATCAACTGGCCAGTATTGTGATCGATTTGGATTTGAGCTTTGGTTATGATGATTTAAAACTTGCTGAGCCAAATGTTGCCAAACTACGCGAACTCTATACCGAGCTTGAATTCCGTAATCAATTGCAATCTCTGGATCATCCAAATAATCCGAATAATAGTAATTACAAGCAGGCAGCTCAGTCAATCACTGCTAAACCTGCAGCTCCGGTAGAAGAAAATCATGCTTCATTGACCAGCAGTGATGATCAGCTTGGTCAAGCGACTTATCACACCGTGCTGAATCAGGCAGATTGGGATGCACTATTTAATCGTTTAAACACAGCCAAACGTTTTGCTTTCGATACTGAAACCACCAGTCTAGATTATCGTATTGCTCAAATCGTGGGCTTCTCGGTGGCTTTTGATGCACAGGATGCCTATTACGTACCATTAGCACATGACTATGATAGTGCGCCTGAACAGTTAGACCGTGAAACCATTCTTGCGCAAATCAAACCAATTCTGGAAGATAACAATATTCAGAAAATTGGTCATCACCTGAAATATGATGCCCATGTCTTGGAAAATCATGGCATTCAAATGGCAGGCTGGTACTTCGATACCATGCTGGCCTCTTATGTCCTTAATTCCGTAGCAACACGTCATGGCATGGATGATGTGGCGCGACTTTATTTAAGTCACCTGACCACGACCTTTGAGCAGATTGCCGGTAAAGGGGTGAAACAGAAAACCTTTAATCAGATTAATATCGAAACTGCAGCACACTATGCTGCAGAAGACGCCCATGTCACTTATCGTCTGTATGAAGTGCTACATGAAAAACTCAAAGCGTATCCAGAACTACTCAACATCCTGCTGAATATTGAAATGCCGGTCGCACGCGTACTAACCAGCATGGAAGAAAATGGTATTCAGCTGGATCTGGCTTTCCTGGATCAGTTGGGCTGTGACTTTGCTGAGACCATGAAAAATCTGGAGCAGCAGATTGAAGAAATGGCGGGTGAATCCTTTAATGTCAGCTCTCCGAAACAGGTCGGCGAAATCCTGTTTGATAAGCTGGGACTGAAAGGTGGCAAGAAAACTACAACAGGTCAGTACAGCACCAGTGAAAGTATTCTGGAAAAACTCGAGCATCCGATTGCAGAACTGATCCTGAACTACCGTGGTCTGTCCAAGCTAAAAAGTACCTATACTGATGGACTCTGCAAGCAGGCAAATAATGACACTCATCGTGTGCATACCAGCTATCATCAGGCACTGACTGCAACCGGCCGTCTATCCTCAACCGATCCAAACCTGCAGAACATTCCCATTCGTGAAGAAATTGGCCGCCAGATCCGTAAAGCCTTTGTTGCTCCGGAAGGTCGCATTCTACTTGCAGCCGATTATTCACAAATTGAACTACGTCTGATGGCGCATTTGTCTCAGGATGATGCACTGGTAGATGCCTTTATTCATGGTCAGGATGTACACCGCCGTACCGCTGCAGAAGTTCTCGGTATCGCCCTGGAAGATGTCACCAATGACCAACGCCGTCAGGCTAAAGCAGTAAACTTCGGTCTGCTTTATGGTATGTCTGAGTTTGGTTTAACTCGTCAGCTCGGCTTTACCCGTCAGGAATCACAGGAATACATCAAGCAGTATTTTCACCGCTATCCGGGTATTTATGAATATATGCAGCGTACCCGTCAGGTTGCGCTGGAACAGGGCTTCGTAGAAACCATTCTTGGCCGCCGTCTGTATACACCAGATATTGATGCCCGCAATATGATGATAAGAAAAGCTGCTGAACGTGCTGCAATCAATGCACCATTACAAGGTTCAGCTGCCGATATCATCAAGCTGGCGATGATTGAAGTCGACAAGATATTGCCAAAAGACCAAGCCAAAATGCTGCTGCAAGTCCACGATGAATTGGTATTTGAAGTTGATGAGACAATTGCTGACGAGCTGGCACCTAAACTGGCTGAAGTAATGCAGTCTGTAGTGCAAATCTCTGTACCGTTACTGGTAGAAGTGGGCAAAGGCAAGAATTGGGATGAGGCACACTAAATTGCTTTAATGCCCCTCTTTCATAAAGAGGGGTTGGGGAGATTTTTTCTTCACCTCCCCCAAGGCAGAGGAATTTTAGTTTTATATTCGCAAGAACTAAATATTTCATCCCTCCCAACCTCCCTTTTTAAAGGGAGGAGTTCAAACCAAAAAAAAGGACGCCTAAGCGTCCTTTTTTATATTGTTGAATCTTAGAAACCAGTCAGCAATACCATAGCCACTTCACGCATGATCAGATCAATCACCATCAGCGCTAGAATCGCCAAAATTGGAGACAGGTCGATCATGCCAATATTTGGCATGATACGACGGAATGGTGCCAACAATGGTTCTGCCAGTTCCTGAACCACCTCAATATATGGTGAACGGGATTGAGTAAACATCACCACCCAGCTCAAGATGATCGTCGCGAAAATCAGGTAACGACAGAAACGGATCAGATCCTGAATCATGGTCACAAAAGTCAGTACTATCAGATGAATTGGACCATTTGGCATCCCCCCTGACAGGTACATCATGCCGAAGATTTTCAGCAAATACAGCACCACCAACAATGCCAGCGCTGCAGTATTCACCCGTCCCTTTGCCAAGGTTGGCAGAATACGACTAAACACATCTACAATTTTGGTGGCCTTTATAGTCGAAAGTACGACCGGATTGTAAGGAGTTACCGAAGCCAGCTGCATTAAAAAGCGGAAAAATACGAGCAAAATTGCGACGTTAATGATAATGCCAAAAATTAGCGCAGAATTTGCACCCATACCTGAAGGTTCCTAAATATTAAATTTGAAAATTTACTTACTGTTGTCGCTAAGCTCTTGAGCGAGCTCCTGACTGCGTTTTGCAGCAGCAGCCAGAGCTGCCTGAATGTTTTGAGAAATCTGGGTATGATCAAAGACGTCAAGTGCAGCCTGAGTCGTGCCATTCGGTGAAGTCACATTTTTACGTAATTCAGCTGGTGTATTTGCACTGGTAATTGCCATTTGCGCTGCCCCCAATGCAGTTTGCAAGGTTAATGCAGTCGCAACTTTCTCATCCAATCCCAGATTGACGCCAGCGCGGATCATGCTTTCCATCATATAGAAGAAATAAGCCGGACCTGAGCCAGAAACCGCAGTTACAGCATCAATTTGCGCTTCAGAGTTTACCCAAATTGTGAGTCCGGTTGAAGCCAAAACCTGACTCGCCAGCTCACGGTCTGCTGTACTCATGTCTGCATTGGCAAATAAACCATGTGCGCCGGTCTGTACCAGTGCGGGTGTATTCGGCATCACACGCACAATACGATCAGTACCAAGTAAGCTCGACAAGGTCGCAATTTCAGCACCTGCTACAATAGAAATGACCAATTTACCGTCCAACAAACCTTGTAGCGGTTTAAGTACATTGGCTAGCACCTGCGGTTTCACTGCAAACAGCACAATATCGGCATTTTTGATTGCAGCAATATTATCATCGGTAACATTCACTTCTTTTTCAGCAAGCAGTGAACGTACTTTTTCGACCGGATCAGAAACTGTAATACGTGTCGCAGGCAAACCACGCGCAATCAAACCACCAATCAGGGCTTGAGCCATGTTACCACCACCAATAAAACTGATATTACAATTTAAAGCTGCACTCATTTTTAATGCTCGTCTTTGTGTTCTGAGATTGAAGAGACTAAAATTGGCCGCCACCCCTCCGCCTCACAATAGGCAGATTCAGCCAGCCAAAATCCTTTAGGCGTAAATACGCCTAGCATAACATCATCTATGCTTAATATTTGAATTGTATGCCGCATCCATGGAAATATTTGCGCATCCTGAATGGCTTTTTTCAGCGGCCAGGAGCCCACTCGCCCCTGTAAATGAATCTTTTCGCCACCTTGGCGCTGTGTCAGTTTCAAGTGCTGATTCAATAAATCCAATGATAAACCGATCGCTGCAGGCTGAATCTGAAACTGTCCTGAAGGCAGATCAATACGCTCCTGAAGCCTGAAATTCGTCTGCTGTTCGCCAGGCAATGGCTGTTGATCTGCCAGATAAATCTCTTTACTGAGCTTATAGACCTGCTGCTGATAACGCACATAATAAAAACCTTGCCAATGTAATGCTGCCTGGGCATCTGCACGGGCATGAATTACTTCGCGCTGTAAGCGCTGCACCATATCCAGTGCAGGACGATACTGTCCTTCCCCTTTCATCCAGTTAGATAACAGCTGGCGCTGGCGTGCTAAAGACAGTTTAGAAAATTTAGATAAGTCTAAAATATTATCTTGAATACACGTCTGAGTATCCTGCTGTAGCACATCCTGCAAGATTTCCTGAGCATCCTGCATCAGATCCGTAGTCCGAGCTAACGCTGCCTGCATTTTTGGAAAGCGCTCACTTAATAGTGGCCACAAGATTTGACGTGCCCAGGCACGATCATAATAGTGATTCTGATTGGTCGGATCTTCAATGTTTTGAATATTCAGATCAGCTACCCATTGGCAAATCTGCTCACGGGAAACATCCAGCAGTGGACGCCAGAGGGTTAAATCTTCCCGTACATCTACCCGCTTCATGGCAGACAGGCCATCGACTCCTGCCCCAGAGAGCAAACGCAGCATCAGGGTTTCTGCCTGATCCTGCTGATGATGCGCGAGAACTAAAATTTCATTCGGCTGCAAATGCTGCAAATAAGCCTGATAGCGTGCTTCTCGTGCCTGATTTTCCAGATTCCCCTGTGCCACCTCAACTGGCTGAACAATAGAAGGAATATTTAGCTTTTGACATTCCTGCTGGACAAATTGGCCCCATTCAGCGCTAGGACTTTGCAGCTGATGATCGACATAAATTGCACGGATTTTTTCTGGACACAAAAAAAACATCAGATGCAGTAACAGCATGGAATCCACGCCGCCACTACATCCGATGAGAAATTTTGTCTCTGCAGGAAAGTCCTGCAGCTGTTTTAAGAAACCAGACCTAAATTGTCGCTGCCAAACTTCATTAAACGCTGGTAACGTGCTTCGCATCGTGCCTCGGCTTCCATCGGTTGCAGTTCATTCAGCGCTTCTTTCAATACCGCTTTCAGGTCTTGCATCACCTGATCAGGATTTAAATGCGCGCCTTCACCTTCATCTACCACATATTCCACAATGCCCATATGCTGCAGTTTTTCTGCAGTCAGTGCCAATGCTTCACTGGCTTGTTCAGCTTTGTCCGCAGTTTTCCACAGAATCGATGCACAGCCTTCTGGTGAAATCACAGAATAGATACTATGAGATAGCATCACTACACGGTCTGCTACACCAATACCCAGTGCACCACCAGAACCGCCTTCACCCAGTACAGTGGCAATCACAGGTACTTTCAGGTTAGACAACTGTGCCAGACTTGTGGCAATCGCTTCAGCCTGACCGCGCTCTTCTGCGCCTACACCCGGGTAAGCACCCATCGTATCAATAAAGGTAAATACAGGCAGATTAAAACGCTCTGCCATATCGAGCAGGCGTTGTGCTTTACGGTAACCTTCAGGATTCGCCATCCCGAAGTTATGCTGTAATTTTTCACGGGTACTACGGCCACGGTGCTGACCAACGATCATCACAGGCTGACCGTCAAGACGAGCCAGACCACCGATCATTGCACCATCGTCACCATAGAGACGGTCACCATGTAAAGCATCAAATTCAGTGAATATTTCACCCACGTAGTCCAGGAATTGTGGACGTTCAGGATGACGTGCAATTTGCACGGTCTTCCATGCTTTTGATGGAGTCGCTTTATTTTTCATAGGTTAACCGTTTTCATCCCTATAAAGGTGTTAATCAACAAATTGTTCAGACTGAATTGCGAGATCAATTTCCCAATTCCCAAACTGCACCTGTTCATCATGCAGTTCAGCCACCAGTAAAGGCCATTGTTGGGCATCACCGGCTACGCTGAGTTGCCATTGTTGCGCATTCTTCACCTTCAGTTCAATGGCAGGAAGCATCTCATCGCTACGACTGTGATTGACCAAAACCGCCAGACGAAGCAGTAAACACAGGTACAAAAGTCGAGAACCACCGACTTTCTTGACATCTACCCTGGCATCAGCGCGCAATTTACGACGATGATGTGCGACCAAATGTGACAGATAATTCTGGTCGACTTGCGAGAAACCGGCAATGTCCGAGTGCTGTAACAAATAAGCCCCATGACGATGATAACCACTATGACTAATCGCCAGACCAATCTCATGCAGATAAGCTGCGCGACGTAATAAATCACTATCTTCGCTATTTAAAGCCAAAGGTAGTTTCACATCCTCAAACAGTTTTTGCGCGGTTTTGACTACACGTTCAGCCTGTTTGGTATCGGCATTGTAACGCCCCATCAAGGCATGCACAGAACGGTCACGGATATCCTCGTGCTGGAAACGCCCCAACAGGTCATACATCACGCCTTCACGTAATGCCCCATCAGAATAGGTCAGATAATCAATATTTAGCACATCAAAGACTGCATATAGAATGGCAATTCCTGCTGGTAAAACCGCCCGACGGTCTTCTTTGAGACCTTCGAATTCCATGTCTGTGACATGTTTATATTTGAGCAATTTATCTTTGATTTTTTCCAGGCCTTCACGCGTCAACTCCTCGCGCTCGTTGCTCCAGCCCATATTGACACAGATCTGGCGGCAAGCCTTGATGGTACCACTCGAACCGACCACAGCATCCCAACCTGCTGCTTTATAGGTGTTTGCAATACCGGAAATTTCTTTACGTGCTGCTGTAACGGCTTTATCAAAGGCTTTTTGAGTAATATCACCATCTTCGAAATAAGCTTTGGTAAAGGCAACACAACCCATCTGCACGGATTCGGTATGAATCGGTTCAAATTCTTCACCAATAATCAGTTCAGTTGAACCACCACCGATGTCCACAACCAGACGACGGCCACTATTGGCCATGGTATGTGATACCCCTAAATAGATCAGACGAGCTTCTTCTCGACCTGCAATAATTTCAATGGGTTTGGGTAAAATCTCTGCTGCTTTTTGAATGAATTCATGACCATTTTTGGCCTGACGCAAGGCATTGGTCGCCACGATACGTAAACGGTTTGGCTGAACCGAGCCCAAACGACCAACAAAACGTGCCAGACAGGCTAAACCGCGCTGCTGCGCAGCTTCGGTTAAATTTTTATTTTCATCCAGACCTGCTGCAAGCTGAACTTTTTCTGACATTGATGCCACTTTTTTGACTTCACCGTGATCCACTCGAGCGATAGCCAAATGAAAGCTGTTTGATCCCATATCGATAGCGGCAAGTAATTCTTCATCAATCAAAAAGTCAGCCATTCCAGAAATAAACCTTTAACGAATTGTGCTTAGAGTAATTCACAACCATGCAATTTAAAAGCCATTTGTATCGACAATTTCCTCCCTTTCCATTTTTTCTTGCTATGTGACAATTGTGTTACACGATCATCTCTATCGTGATCATCCATTAGACAAATTGACAATATAGGTTGAAAATTTGCATATTCCCCTACATTGTTAAAGAAGGCTATGTAATACTAAGAATTATAGTCATCTTTAAAAAATTATTTTCTGGAGCATTCCATGTCTGGCAACATCATAAATACTACTGACGCAAACTTCGAAGCAGACGTTCTTCAATCAGACGTTCCTGTATTGGTTGATTTTTGGGCTGGCTGGTGTGCGCCATGTAAAGCAATTGCTCCGGTACTGGAAGTACTTGCTGACGAATACCAAGGCAAAGTAAAAATCGTTAAAGTTGATGTGACTTCTTGCGAAGCAACTGCAGTGAACTATAGCATCCGTAACATTCCTGCACTATTGATGTTCAAAAATGGTGAAGTGGTTGCGACTCAAGTGGGTGCAGCACCTAAATCTAAATTAACTGCGTTCATTGAAGAAAACATCTAATTGACGCTGTTTTAAAGATAAAAATACGCGATTAAACCTCGCGTATTTTTTTCGCCTAGAATAAATTGACAAACGCCTGTTTCTCTCTTATATTGCTCATTCAAGAGATCAGGAATATTAAATCCTGTCAATTTCTTACAAGACACAATACATAAGATGCCGCTCGGCAATAGAAATTGTTTTTCACATTTCTCTTTGAAACAATCAAACAAACCTCTGAATTGTTCTTGTGCAAATTCAATTGCTGTCGTTTGAATGCTTGTATGCGGCCGAATGTTACTCCCTTTCTAACCTGTACCTCAGAACTTTGATTCTATCCGACCACCTATGAATTTAACCGAACTCAAGAAAAAACCGATTGGCGAACTCATCAAGATTGCCGAGTTTATGGGCCTTGAAGGCATGGCCCGTAACCGTAAGCAAGACATTATTTTTGCCATCTTAAAGCGCCATGCGATGAATGGTGAAGAGATTTTTGGTGATGGCGTTTTGGAAATTCTGTCAGATGGTTTTGGCTTCTTACGCTCTGCGGCAGGCTCTTATCTGGCAGGTCCTGACGACATCTATGTCAGCCCTTCACAGATCCGTCGTTTTAACCTGCGTACAGGCGATACCATTACCGGTACGATTCGTCCACCTAAAGAAGGTGAACGTTATTTTGCACTGTTAAAAGTGAACCAGATTAACTACGACACACCTGAGAACTCTCGTAACAAGATTCTATTTGAAAACTTGACCCCACTCTTCCCAACTGAGCAATTGGTGATGGAATTGGGTAATGGTACTACTGAAGATTTGACAGCTCGTGTGGTCGATCTGGTTGCCCCGATCGGTAAAGGTCAGCGTTCTATTATTGTTGCACCACCGAAAGCCGGTAAAACCATGTTGTTACAAAACATCGCGCAGTCGATTGTTCGTAACAACCCTGAATGTTTCCTGATTGTGCTTCTGATTGACGAACGTCCTGAAGAAGTAACTGAAATGGAACGTACGGTTCGTGGTGAAGTGGTTGCTTCAACCTTTGATGAATCTCCAGCTCGTCACGTACAAGTAGCTGAAATGGTGATTGAAAAAGCCAAACGTCTGGTTGAACACAAAAAAGACGTTGTGATTCTGCTTGACTCAATTACCCGTCTGGCACGTGCTTATAACACTGTGATTCCTTCATCAGGTAAGGTATTAACAGGTGGTGTCGATGCTCATGCGCTGGAACGCCCAAAACGTTTCTTCGGTGCGGCACGTAATATCGAAGAAGGTGGTTCACTGACAATTATTTCTACTGCACTGATTGAAACCGGCAGTAAAATGGATGAAGTGATCTACGAAGAATTCAAAGGTACAGGCAACCAGGAAATCACGCTTGATCGCCGTATTGCGGAAAAACGTGTATTCCCGGCAATGAACATCAAGAAATCTGGCACCCGTCGTGAAGAACGTCTGATGTCAGAAGACAATCTGCGTAAAGTATGGATTCTCCGTAAGCTCTTGCATACTCAGGACGAACTGGCGGCAATGGAATTCCTGCTTGATCGTATGAAAGAAACCAAGACTAATGATGACTTCTTCGATCAGATGAAGCGTAAGGCATCTAACTAAGCCCTGTAAATTATAGAAAGGTCATCTAAAACGATGGCCTTTTTTATTGAGGTTGACATTGATTACACAAAGAAACAAAGTCCACCGGAATTTGTAAACTTATTTGCAAGTTTATGATTAATAAAATAATGGTAAAAAAAATTGTATAAGTTTTAGGGGTTTAAATCGCCTTTCTCCAATGTAAGTCTTTCCTTTAATTGTTATTTTCTGTTAAAAAAATCATGAATTTCATATGTTTTTCGCACTTTTTTAGACTTGCCCTGTAGCAATTAAAAATGCGCAGTGATAGCATATTTGCAGACCAGTTAGACTGCTCCTGCGTTGTTAGTACCTAACAAAATTAGGAATAATAAAAGCACATAACAGGCTAACGTCGGTTTTTTTTTAATCTCAATTTTTAGAGAGTGATGCCATGTTATTCAAAAAAATCGCTATTGCTGCTGCAGTTGCTACTACTTTAGCTTTCGTTGGTTGTGCTAAAAAAACTGAAGATGCTGCTGCTGACGCTAACCAAGCTGCTTCTGAAGCTGTAGAAGCTGCTTCTGAAGCTGAAGCTGCTGCTGACGCTGCTGCTGTAGAAGCTACTTCTGAAGTTGCTGCTTCTGACGCTGCTGCTGCATCTGAAGCTGCTGCAGTTGCTACTGACGCTGCTGCTGACGCTACTGCTGCTTCTGAAGCTGCTGCTCAATAATCTAACGATTATTCAGTACAAAAAAGAGAGCCATTGGCTCTCTTTTTTTATGCCTATAAAAATCGAAATTTCTACAGGCAATCCATGTAAAGAAAAAAGCAGATCAATTGACCTGCTCAGTTCCTACACGTTGACGGAACTTCTGTCCCGCACGGAAGGTTACAACCCGGCGTGCAGAAATCGGAATTTCTTCGCCAGTCTTTGGGTTACGGCCTGGACGTTGACGCTTATCACGCAACTCAAAATTACCGAAACCTGATAGTTTTACTTGCTCACCCGAGATTAGCGCCTGGCTAATCTCGTCGAAGAACAACTCGACCATTTGTTTTGCTTCACGACGGTTTAAACTCGTGAGCTCACTTAAATGATCAGCCATCTCTGCTTTAGTTAGTGCTGTCATGAAGCCCTCAATGTCGCATGATAAGTGTTTTCTAACACTTGCAGGATATTATCCATGCCTGATTTAATTTCAGCATCTTCCAGGGTACGGGTTGGATGCTGCCAGAGAAGAGCAAATGCTAGAGAACGCTTGCCTTCTTCTACCCCTTGTCCAGTGTACACATCGAACAACCAGGTTGACTCTAGGAGCTCACCACCAGTCTTTTCGATAAGTCTCTGAATTTCGCTAACATTAATCTTATCACTAATTAAAAGCGCAATATCACGTCGAACCGATGGAAAACGTGATAATTCTGTAAAATTAGATACATAAGTTTGCAAAACGGCTTTTTGATCGAGTTCAGCGACCCAAGTGGTTGCCAAATCCAGCTCATCTTCAAGCGATGGATGTAAACGACCCAAATAACCAATCGACTGACCATCAACCATGATTTCAGCAGATTGACCCGGATGTAGCCATTCACGCTCAGAACGTACATATTCAACATTCAGACGAGCTGCTGCCAGAATTTCCTCAACATCACCTTTAAAGTCAAAGAAGTCCATTGGCTGTGCTTTACCATGCCATGATTCATTGGTACGTGAACCAGTCGCAATCAAAGCGAAAGTTGGAATTTGCTTGAGGTCATGAATCGATGCAGCATCCTGATAATCAAAACGCAGACCCAGCTCAAAGAAGCGTACACGGTTTTGCTGACGGTTGACGTTGTACTGTACACATGGAATCAAGCTGGATAACAGTGTTGAACGCATCACGGCCAAATCACTTGAAATCGGGTTTGCCAATGCCAATGGATTTACACTTGGATTCAATTGTTTTTCAAGTTTCAGGTCAGCAAAGCTAAAGCTAATCGCTTCTTGATAACCCAAAGTCACCGCAGTTTGACGAAGCTGAGCCACTTCAAATTGGTCTTGGTATTTAGCAAGTTTGACATCAATCACAGGCAAGCTGATTTGAATGTTGTCATAACCGTGAATACGTGCAACTTCTTCGATCAAGTCTTGGTAGATCGCCATGTCATAACGGTGCGACGGTGGTACCACAGACCATTGACCTTGTGCTTTCACAGTCACTTCACAACCTAAGCGTGTCAGCGCGTCAGTAATGAAGTCTGATTCAACTTTATAACCCAGAAGTTGATCCACTTGCGCTTGTTCAAGCTCAATCGCTTCACGTGTTGGCAATACTGCTGCATTTTCAGCAATGGTAATTGGACCAAATTCACCGCCTGCAAGCTCGCTAATCAGTTGAGATGCACGATGCATTGCGATCATTGGCAATTCAAAGTCCACACCACGCTCATAACGCTGCGATGCATCGGTATGTAAACCAAAGCTACGCGCACGACCTGCAATGTGTAATGGTGCGAAGAATGCTGATTCCAAGAAGATTTCAGTGGTTTCATCGGTTACAGATGAAGACAAGCCACCCATGATACCTGCAATTGCCAATGCTTTTTCATCATCTGCAATCACCATCACTTTTTCATGCAGTTCAACTTCCTGTTCATTTAACAGCACCAGCTTTTCACCGGCTGTTGCTTGACGAACGTGAACTGCACCTTGAACCTTGCCACCATCAAATGCGTGTAACGGTTGACCCAGCTCGATCAATACATAGTTGGTAATATCGACCAAAATGCTGTGTTGACGAATACCTGAACGTGCCAATGCACGCTCCATCCATTCAGGTGTTGGTGCTTTGGTATTAACGTTCTTGATCACACGACCTAGGTAACGTGGACAACCTTCAGTCGACACCACCACTTTCTTTTCATCAGCAATGGTTGCAGCCACTTCTTGAATTTCTGGCGCAGTCACAGGAAGTTGGTTAATCACACCAATTTCACGTGCAATACCACGAATGCTGAAACAGTCACCGCGGTTTGGTGTGATGCTGATATCAATCACATTGTCATCTAAGTCTAGATATTCACGGATGTTGACACCAACAGGCGCATCATCAGGAAGCTCTAATAGACCATCAATTTTGTCTTCAAGATCAATTTCTGACGCACCGCACAGCATCCCTTGTGATTCAATACCACGAAGTTTACCTTTTTTGATTTTGAAATCGCCCGGGAGTACTGCACCAATTGTTGCAACAGGCGCTTTCATACCTGCACGTACGTTTGGTGCACCACACACGATTTGGAGTGGTTCACCTGAACCGATATTCACGGTAGTTACACGTAAACGGTCTGCATCCGGGTGCTGTTCAACAGTCAGAACTTCACCAACAACCACACCAGTAAATGGTTTCGCTGCAGGAGATAAGTCGTCAACTTCCAGACCCAACATGGTCAGTTGATCGGATAATGTGTCGCTATCGATGGCTGGGTTAACCCATGTGCGTAGCCAATTTTCGCTAATTTTCATTGATATAAAACCTGTAATTCAAATCTTTAGAATCCCCTCTAACTCCCCTGTATCAAAGGCGGAGAACCCTGTGTCATAGTTGTACAACCCCTCTCCTTTTAGGAGAGGTCAGGGAGAGGTATAAATTTGTTTTAAGCAAACTGGCGTAAGAAACGCACATCGTTTTGGTAGAACATACGCAAGTCGTTAATGCCATAACGAAGCATCGCAAAGCGTTCTACACCTAGACCAAATGCAAAGCCTTTGTATTTATCGGGATCGATACCCGCAGAACGGAGTACGTTTGGATGTACCATACCGCAACCCAAAACTTCTAACCATTTGCCACGCTCATCCATGATATCCACTTCAGCGCTTGGCTCTGTGAATGGGAAATAAGATGGACGGAAACGTACTTTCAGATCTTTTTCAAAGAATTCATTCAACAGATTCACCAGCAAACCTTTCAGTTCAGCAAAGCTGGTATTTTCAGCAACGTATAAACCTTCGATCTGATGGAACATTGGTGAGTGGGTTTGATCCGAGTCACAACGGTATACACGACCTGGGCACACAATACGAATTGGTGGCTGTTGTGTTTCCATGGTACGGATCTGCACACCAGAGGTATGCGTACGTAGCAAGTGATTTACATCAAAGTAGAAAGTGTCGTGCATGGCACGTGCAGGGTGATGGCCTGGAATGTTCAGGGCTTCAAAGTTGTGATAATCATCTTCAACTTCCGGGCCTGTTGCCACTGTAAAACCTGCTTTGGTAAAGAACTGGCAGATACGTTCCTGTACTTGGGTCACTGGGTGGATACTGCCCACCTGCTGGCCACGACCAGGTAATGTAATATCAATTGTTTCGCTGGCAAGCTTTTGCTCCAGCGCAGCTTTATGCAGTTCTGCCTGACGTGCTGTCAGTGCACCTGTAATCGCTTCACGCACAGCATGGATTTTTGCACCGAATTCTTTACGTTGTTCCGGATCCATTTTACCCAGCGACTTAGATTGTTCCGCGAGCTGGCTTTTTTTCCCCGTAAATTGCACTCGTACTTGATCAAGTGCAGCAAGGTCTTCCGCTGCTGCAATCGCAGCGAGCGCTTCAGTGGTCAGGGCTTCCAGTGACATAGTAACTCTCAAAGCAACAGGTTAAAAAATTATTTTAAAAACCCCATATTCTAACAGTTTTTAGGCACATTGATGAAGATGGCATACAATGAAAATTAGATTGGCAGATGCAAAAATAAAAAGTATAAAATAAACATGATATCAATTAGATCAAATCACTATGGCAATCGATCAAATTTGGAAACAGCAACTTACTTTAGTGACTTATGGAAATGAGTACCTGTCTCAGGATTTAAGTTTCAATCGCTGGCTTCAGCATTCCATCTTTAATCAACATCAATTTGCCTTTCGTGATCTGATTTCACAGCATCTTTTAGCACAGCATTTCCAGGTTTGGCTGGAAGGTTTGAAAAAACAGGGCGTACAGCGTCTAAGTTTGCACCGCTCTACCCTGCTTGAAGATGAACAGAATCCCAATGCAAATGTAGAGCTGCTGCCATTTGAATATTTCATTGTGAGCCATGAAGCCCAGAAAAAAAATGCCTGGATTATTGGTAAGGAACTACCAGAATGGTATACGGCAGACAATGACTATGAAGCGCCTGCTACGCAGCGATCCTCTCTACGTCATGAAACCTTCTGGCAATATGAACTCAACAGCAAACTGGCCAGACGTGTACTTGCAGATCTGGAACAACCAAACTGGGATGATATTCAGGTCTTTATGGATCATGAATTATTTGATACCAGATTTGCGCAAGGTTTTGTTCAACCCGCTCAACTTGGACAGCCTTATTATGGGGTTTCTTCTACTACGGATACAGGCATCGGTAGTAAACTTGCGTTACTGCCAACCGATTATGCGGCTGACTTTGCCCATGACATGCTATACCGCCTGGATGCGTTGGAACAACTGATCGAAGCCAAAATCCAGCATCCTTATCATGAAAATGGTGAAGTACTGACACCCGATCAACAGCTTGATCTACGTCATTTTGCGCAAAAGCTGGATGATCTGAAAGCGAAGTTTATTGTCAAAATCGCGAATCATTACAAGACCGCTAAACTGAGTCCAAAAATCAGTGCCGATCCATTTGCCGGGATGAATACCGAAGAACATGTGACCAAACTATCTAAATCACACAAGCCTCACGATACAGCCAAATCCAATTCAGGCAATGTCATTACCCTGATTATTATTACGGTGATCATCTGTTTGATTGGGTATTATTTTGGTTTATAGACTTTCCTTATAGTTTAATACGTAAGAATAGCTCCTAAATTTAAAAAATTTAGGAGCTATTTTTAAATCCCATAAGTGAATATCTGGGTTTCACTTCTCTTTTCAAATTGAGTAAATAAGTTTACATCATAGAATAAGATTAATTAGCCATCAAATTTAGGTGACAAAATTAAATATTTGAAATATTTAGTTGACGTTTTTAAACTTTTGAAATAACTTGTAAGTTCGCTAACCTTAGGTAAAAATTAGAAAAAGGAGCCGTTATATGGGAAATTACCCCCATCCTTGTACATTTGACAAAGAACTTACTGATGAAAAATTAATATATGTATCAAAATTAATGCTTTCATCATTTGATAAAAGTTTTAGGGATACACGAGATCCTGATGATGATAACTATACATTTGGAACAGTATTCTTTAAACGTACTCATAATCGTTTAAAGAAAGAATTTGAAAGCAATACATGTCCTTATAACATTCAAATTTTAGATCGAACTAATAAATTTATTTTTCAAATTGGGCAAACTCCTTGTCGTTTTTTTGAAGAAAAAGACTACTATAATCCAACGAAAAAAGGCGCATTTGTTCTAAATGAACAGCTAAGCTTATTTAGTGATATTGGCTTGCCCTGTTATTCTAACTTCTATCTTATGTATTCATTAGATGAAGATGGACTTCCATTAGCAACTGTACGTTTTGTTAGTTATGATGTTAACGAGAATATAGTTTCTTTCTGGGAATATAATTCTTCCAGCTCATCCCCATCAATCCCTTCAGATGATCTGTATACCCCTGATAATCGTAAGCCGAAACGCACTCGAAACCTATCAAGCAAGCGAAACAAAGCTGACAGATCTGATGAGAATTGAATTAATTACTAGGTTTTATAATGTTTAATTCTTTCAATGGACTCGAACTCAAACTGCTTAGATTATTCAATGAGTTATCCCTTGAAGACGTAGCAGTTAAAGTTGGTAAGTCAAAACAATATATACATAAGCTAGAAACAGGTCTTAGCTATCCAACCGATGACCTTTTAGTGGAGTTATGCAATTTTTTTGACGTGAAAAAGGATTTTTTTTATCAAGTTCATTCCCCGCTTCAAGAAGATCAAATTCATTTCCGGAGTCTCAAAACTTCTAGGCAGTTTGCTAAACAAGTTGTTATCTCAAGGGCTGAACAGTTAAATCGATTAATTCGATTTATTGAAGAACATGTTGATTTACCTCAATACCTAATTAATTCTATTGAGGTTGATCATACTCAATTGACAGGCGACCAAATTGAAAAAATTGCTGAAGACTTTAGAAAAGAATTTGATTTAGATTTAGCCCCTATTAGCAATTTAACTGAGTTCTGTGAAGATATTGGGGTTGTTATAACTGATTTTAACTCAATCTCAAGTGAAGTCGATGCTTTATCACTAATTTGCCAAAGACCTATTATCGTTCGCAACACAAGTAAAAATAGTGCATGTCGACAAAGATTTGATATTGCTCATGAGATTGGTCACATGGTACTCCATAATGGAGTCACTACGGGGGATACATTAACTGAATCTCAAGCACATAGATTTTCCAGTGCCTTACTATTACCACAAGCCATGTTAAGAACAAATTTTCCCATTTTATTTAAAGGCGGAAGATTTGATTGGAATAAAATGAGTGAGTTTAAGCAAATTTGGGGGATTAGCAAAGCAGCTATCTTATATAGAGCCAAGCAGCTCAATCTGATTGATGATAATCAATATAAAACTGGCGCTATTCATTTAAGAGTTAATGGTGAGGCAAGACAAGAATCTGAGGATATCAGGATGCCTATTGAAACACCCTCGTTACTTCAAGATGCCATAAATATCATACTCAGTGATGGTATTTCTGCTGAACAAATTTCTAATGAGTTGAATATTTCAATCTCTATACTTGAAAAGCTCACTAATATGAAATTTTTTACTCCAGAAAAGAAACTTAGAATTATCTAAAAAAAAGACCGCTAAAGCGGTCTTTTTTCTAAGTCATAAAGACTTATGCAGCCAATGCATCTTTAGCTTTAGAAGCTAGAGCTGCAAACGCAACTGCGTCATGCATAGCGATGTCAGCAAGTACGCGACGGTCGATAATCACTTGAGCTTTTTTCAAGCCAGCGATCATACGGCTGTACGACAAACCATTTTGACGAGCACCAGCGTTGATACGCGCAATCCATAGAGCACGGAATTGACGTTTCTTCTGACGACGGTCACGGTAAGCATATTGACCAGCTTTGATTACCGCCTGGAACGCTACGCGGTAAACGCGTGAACGAGCACCATAGTAACCTTTAGCGCGAGCAAGAATTTTTTTGTGACGGCGATGAGCCTGTACACCACGTTTTACACGAGCCATTTATAATCTCCTTAGATGTACGGGCACATACGACGAACTGAAGCAACGTCACTTACGTGAACCATTACACAGCCGCGCAATTGACGAATACGCTTAGCAGATTTTTTGGTCAAAATGTGGCGTTTGAACGCTTGTTTACGCTTAAAACCGTTAGCAGTCGCTTTGAAGCGTTTAGCTGCACCACGGCGAGTTTTCATCTTAGGCATAACAACCTCTTTTGAACACCTGTTCGGCACGTCTGCACCATTGCAAAGACGCCCTGCAGGTAAGGGAGCCGATATTCTAATGCATCTTTGTTTAAAACAAAAGCAGTATTAAAAGTAAAAGATAGATGACTGACGTTTAGTCCGACTTTCCATAAGCATTATGTGATGAAATACCAAGCATCCCAATCCAAGCTTTTTTATAATCTGTGCATCTTTCTATAAAAAGCTCCCGACTCCTGCCATGATGCATTTGCAGCCTTACGTAATTATGAGACAGAAAAATAAAATATTTTGAATGAGATACTTGCCAGCACTACCAATTCAGGAAATACTGCGCTTCAAGATTGACCACCCTCTCTGCTTGATTCAAGACCGAAACTTATGAAACGTATTCTGTGCATGACCCTATTGATGGGCTTCCCTTTTGCAGCAAGCTATAGCGCATCCACAAAAAAAGCCCCGCAATTACCTACACAGACCATTGATGTACAGCCGATGCATTTAACTACACGCATTGAGTGGACCAAGTTTCCCAAACCGAAATACAGCAATGCAGATTTAAAAGGTCAGAACCGTTCTGCGGTGGTACGCATCTATGCCAACGAGCAGGGACAAGTCAAACAGGCTGCCATTCAGGACAGTACCGGTTATCAGCAATTGGATCAGCTACTACTTAATGCCGTGAAATCTGCGAAAGTTAAACCGCATATTGAAAATAAAACAGCACTACCGATCATTGGCTATCAGGTGTTTAATCTGAAACTAACTGAGCAAGATCAGGAATTTTGTGAATACAGCTTTAATTCCAAAAACTGGCAAGCGCAACAGCAGCATCAAAAGACTAAATTTCAGTATCTGAATCAGCCTGAACTAAACGTTGATACAGATTTACTGAATGAACATGACCGTAAAGTGGCATTCCAGATTAAAGCCAATCGTAAAGGTGAAATTAAAAAGGTCAATATCAGAAAAGGCTCAGGCATTTATCAATTAGATCAGCAAATCGCGAGTGCATTAAAAGGTACACAGATCAGTACCAAACGCCGCGCAAGTACCCTATGGTTGTATAAACCATCCAGCTTTAAGGATGAAATTCAGTTTAAACTGAATGAATGTAAATAAACCAAAAGAGGCTTTAAGCCTCTTTTTTAAATCATGCTATAGGCCATGTAAGTAAACAGATAGCGTCCAATTTTCGCAATACTCACAATCACCAAGAATCGAGTAAAATTTTCCTTCAGCAGGCCTGCAATTAAGGTGATTGGATCACCAATAATAGGCACCCAACTCAGCAGCAAGGACCAATAACCGTATTTCTGATAGATCCTTTGTGCTTTTTGCATCTGCTGTTCAGAAACAGGAAACCACTTCCGATCTTTATACTGTTCAATTTTCAGACCTAAATACCAGTTCACGCAAGAACCGAGGATATTTCCTGCACTGGCGACGGTGATCAGTAGCACAGCTGAATAACTACTATTGACCAGTAATCCTAACAACACAGCTTCTGACTGCAAAGGCAGTAAAGTTGCCGCACCAAAGGCAGACAGAAACAAAATCAGCAATGTCATCTAAGTGATCCGAACAGCTTAGCGTGTCAAACCTAACTGTTTTTTGGCTTTCAGATATTCCATATTTGACCAGAAGATCGCGAGCGCTATCACCAATATACGAGACCATTTATATTTAGTTGCCAATGGCAAAATTGCCTCAGCCAACACATTCTGATCCTTGGTATTCAGTTCATTGATAATGACTTGAATATGCACAATCTCTGCCACAAACAGAGCTAAACAGGCAGCCAGACCAAAAATAATACTCCAGTAAATTCGAGGATTAGCTTCTACAATTCGAGTGAAGTTCAGGAAAAATGCATTCATGCTCATATCCAATAAAAAACCACCTGAATCGGTGGTTTTAATAAATTTTGTACATATTAACATAACAACAGCAGATTAACTGACCTGAATCGCTAATGCCTTTTGCACTGCAGGACGTGCCTGTATGCGCTCAATATAACGGCTCACTTCAGGATAATCTGCCAGATCAATACCTTGCCATTCATAGCGTAGCAACCAGGGGAAAATTGCCATATCAGCAATTGAATATTCACCAGCAACATAGTCCTGACCAATCAACTGTTTATCCAGTACACCATATAAGCGCTTGCTCTCATTTACATAGCGTTCGGTCGCATAAGGTATCCGCTCTGGAGCAAAACGGCTAAAGTGATGATTCTGTCCAAGCATTGGGCCTAGCCCCCCCATTTGCCACATCAGCCATTGCTCCACTTGAATCCGCTTAATTTCATCGGATGGATAAAACAGTCCGGTTTTACGTCCCAGATACTGCAAAATGGCCCCAGATTCAAAGATTGAAATCGACCGATTGTCTGGTCCCTCCTGATCGACAATGGCTGGAATTTTGTTGTTCGGTGAGATTGCCAGAAAGTCTGGCTGAAACTGGTCATTTTCCAGAATATTAATTGGAAAGATCTGATAAGGCAGTCCCATTTCTTCTAATGCAATTGTAATCTTATGGCCGTTGGGTGTACCCCAGTAATATAAATCAATCATTCGTGCCTATACTCCATGCACCTATTATTATGGTGTTTCAACAAAATAATAGATCTGCTTAAAAACAACAAGCAGTGCTTAATAAAATAATTTTTAATTTAATTTCAATAAATTAACATTGATTCATTAAAAAATTCACTTAAATTCCTTGAAAATTTCCGGCCTGAACACATATTTATTTTTGCATAAGGATGATCCATTCATCTTTTGCCCTGTCGATGATCATCATGACAGAGGCGTTTTCTTATTTTTAAAACTTTGCTGACCTCAGGAGGTTCTAATAATGAGTAATATCAATCTACATCCGTTATTCCGCCGCAGCATTGGCTTTGATCGTCTCAACGATTTCATTGATTATGCCATGCAAAGCGATGCGCCAAATTATCCGCCCTACAATATCGAAAAACATGCTGAAAACCGTTACCGCATTGTCGTAGCCACTGCTGGTTTTAATCAGGAAGAGTTAAGTATTTCCCTTGAAAATCGCTTGCTGACAATTTCTGGAAAACCTGAAGCTGTTCAGGTTGAAGGTACTGAATATCTACATAAAGGTATTGCCCGTCGTGCCTTCAAACTGTCACTGCGTTTAGATGAACACATTGAAGTGCAGCAGGCAGATTATGCGAACGGTCTACTCGTAATTGACCTACAGCGTGTAATTCCAGAAGAAAAACTGCCAAGACAAATCCCGATTGGCAAAAAATTGTTGCTGGAAAATCCGGAAGAAGTCACTGAAAAAACAGTAAATCCGGAATAAATAAATGTACAGAATATTCTGGAAAGGCCCTTCGGGGCCTTTTTTTGTTTTTAAGCCAGTCTGGATTGTGGAGTTAATAACAGGCTTTCTAACTGTTGAACACTACGAACCAGATAATGCGGCTGATGAGCCACCAGTGCTGATTCACTATTAAAACCCCAAGTCACCGCAGCAACAGTAACCCCATTCTGATAAGCTGATTCTATATCAATGATCTGATCACCAATATAAATCACCTGTTCTGGATGCAGTTTTGAATTCTGTACAATTTTTCTAATCTGTTTGGCCTTGCCATAAATTGAAGCATTGCTTTCGACCCAGTCAAATAACTGAAATAGCTCACGACCTAAATATTTGCGGCAATTATTTGGAGTATTTGAGGTGACAATTGCCAGGCGAACGCCCTGCTGTTTCAGATGATGAAGTAGATCTGCAATTCCTTCAAATAATTCTGGAGTTTTGCCACTACGCTGCATCTCTCGTTTACAATCATACATTAAGCGAAAAGTCTGGAACATTGATAGATTGAGTGCCCGACGGATCTGTCGTGGCGGCAAAGCTCTTAAATGCTCGACCTGATCCTTATGCATCAATGCATAGCGATATTTACCGGCAAAGCGATTCAACAACTCGATAAACTGTTCAAAGGAATCAACCAGGGTGCCATCTACATCAAAAATGACCATTTGATACGGTACAACAGGATTATTTAACAAAGCCATAAGGCAGTCATCCAGCAATTGATACCAAGACTAAAAAATATATCTCTTCTCTACTCATATTTGTGACGTTTATATATGTAATCTTGGTCAAAATTATTTTCAGTACAAATAATGCGTCATAGTTTAGTTGTTTTTTTGAAGCTTTAGATGGGTGACAGAGGTTTATTATTTTTGTCAGAACAGTTACAACCAGATACTTCTTTATTTTTAAAGACCAAAAAATGATATGAGTTAAAAAATATATAAAAATTAAATGCTAGTGATACAAAACAGATATATTGCCATAAAAAAAGCCCTGCAATTGCAGGGCTTTTTTCGCTTAATGAGTGCTTACTTTTTCTTTTTAGGACCAAGCAGCATACCCATTTGACGGCCTTCCATTTTTGGAGACTGTTCAACTACACCAATTTCAGCTACGTCAGCTTCAATTTTTTGTAATTGAGCCAGACCCAACTGCTGGTGAGCCATCTCACGACCACGGAAACGAAGCGTGATTTTTACCTTGTTACCTTCTTCAAGGAACTTGATAATTGCACGTAGTTTTACGTTGTAATCACCTACATCAGTACCAGGGCGTAGCTTGATTTCTTTCACCTGTACTTGATGTTGTTTTTTCTTCGCTTCTTTCTGCTTTTGTTTAAGATCAAACAAATGCTTGTTAAAGTCCATGATTTTACAAACAGGTGGCTCAGCATTTGCTACGATCTCAACCAGGTCAAGATCAACGGCTTCTGCTGCACGTAAAGCTTCAGTTAAGCTTACGATACCTTTTTGCTCACCATTTTCGTCTACAAGACGGACTTCTTTAGCACGAATTTCATCATTCAACGCAGGACGGTTTGATTTGTTACCGCCCTGTTGATTACGGTCAGGCTGTTTAATCGCTGTTACTCCACAATGTACCGGCCGCGTTCGGCAACGGCTGTTTTTACCAGGTCAACGAAAGCATCGATTGACATGGTACCCAAATTTGTTCCTGAGCGTGTACGGACATTCACCGTACCTTCCTCTACTTCACGGTCCCCAAGTACCAGTAGATAAGGAATACGCTCTAAAGTACGTTCACGAATCTTAAAGCCGATTTTCTCATTTCTCAAGTCAGAAATCGCGCGGATACCGCTTTCTTTAAGTTTTGCGACGATTGACTCACAAGCCTCAGCTTGAGAATCGGTAATGTTCATGACACACGCCTGAATTGGTGATAACCAAGGTGGCATAAAGCCCGCGTAGTGTTCAATAAGTATACCAATAAAACGCTCGAAACTGCCAAGAATTGCACGGTGCAACATTACTGGCTGATCACGGTCGTTGTCTTCGGTCACATAAGATGCATCTAGACGTTCTGGAAGGTTGAAGTCACATTGAATCGTACCGCATTGCCATACACGGCCCAAGCAGTCTTTCAATGAGAATTCGATCTTCGGACCGTAGAATGCACCCTCACCTGGTTGCAGTTCCCACTCCAGACCAGCAGCATCTAAAGCATCTGCCAAAGATTTTTCTGCCATATCCCAAAGTGCATCATCACCCACACGTTTTTCAGGACGAGTCGACAACTTCATTTGTACTTCTTCGAAGCCAAAGTCTTTGTATACGTCTAGTGTCAATTTGATAAAATCTGCAACTTCTTGACCAATTTGCTCTTTGGTACAGAAAATATGCGCATCATCCTGAGTAAAACCACGAACACGCATAATGCCGTGTAAAGAACCTGATGGCTCGTTACGGTGACATGAACCGAATTCTGCCAGACGTACAGGAAGATCACGGTATGATTTTAAACCCTGATTGAACACTTGTACGTGACAAGGACAGTTCATTGGTTTAACCGCGTAGTTACGATTTTCAGAATGTGTCGTAAACATGTTGTCTGCATAGTTTGCAGCATGCCCTGACTTTTCCCAAAGCGTGAAATCAACCACTTGTGGTGTGCGGATTTCTTCATAACCATTGTCTTGCTGAACTTTACGCATGTATTGTTCAAGCACTTGGTAAATGGTCCAACCGTTCGGATGCCAGAACACCATACCCGGTGCTTCTTCTTGCATATGGAACAAGTCAAGCGCTTTACCAATTTTACGGTGATCGCGTTTTTCTGCTTCTTCGATACGTTTTACATAAGCAGCAAGCTGTTTTTTGTCCGCCCACGCTGTACCGTAAATACGTTGTAACTGTTCATTTTTCGCATCACCACGCCAGTAAGCGCCTGACATTTTGGTCAGTTTGAATGCTTTTAAGAATTTAGTATTTGGAACGTGCGGACCACGGCACATATCCAGATAATCTTGATGGTAATACAAGCCCATTTGTGTTTCTTCAGGCATGTCTTCGATCAAACGTAATTTATAGTCTTCGCCACGTTTGGTGAATTCTGCAATCACTTCATCACGTGGTGTCATTTTTTTGATGACATCGTAGTCTTGATCGATGAGCTTTTTCATACGCTCTTCGATTGCAACCATATCTTCTGGTGTAAATGGCTTTTCACTGAAGATGTCGTAGTAGAAGCCATCTTCAATAACAGGACCAATCACCATTTTTGCTTCTGGGAACAATTGCTTAACCGCGTGACCCACAAGGTGTGCACAAGAGTGACGAATGATGTGAACACCATCTTCATCTTTAGGCGTAATGATTTGTAGGGTTGCGTCTTCAGTAATTAAGTCAGATGCATCTACAAGTTGACCGTTTACACGGCCTGCAACTGTATTTTTTGCAAGACCAGGACCGATGCTTTGAGCAACTTCCATCACAGATACGGCTTGATCAAATTGTTTTTGATCGCCATTTGGCAAAGTGATAATTGGCATAAAAAATCCTTAAGGAGTGATGCCCCGTACAATAGAGCATGTCACCGCGAGATTATGATCGAGGAGAACCTCAAAAGATAAAAACGGTGGATAAATAAAAAATCGCCTAGAATTTTACACGTCTCGGACCGTTTAATAAACCGTTAATCCTTTTTTCTCGGCGGGAAACATACTTTACTGCCAATCCTTTGCAGGATATTCAGGATGACTTGGGAAATAATTGCCATGATCCATCCTGTTATTCCCTAAAATTCTCCCACTTTTGATATTGGCCCTGTTCATAAGCATACAGCGAAGCAAATTGCGGCAAAATCGATTCACTTTGGGCCGGCCGGAAAAATACATAATCATCGACCTGAATTCGGCAACTAGATGGAATCTGCAACAATTCCTGATTACTACTACGTCCATACAGTAAATGCGGCTTCGCACCTGGCGGATAGATACATTTCCCGCGCCAGTAACCGCCATAGATACATACTGCCCGTTGCCGTGGTTGAAACCGCTTTAATCGCTCTAGCCCAGGCAACTGGATTTGGTCCAACACTTTTAATACTGGTGCAGCAATCCACAAAGCAGGCTGCATCGGCTCTAGCCCTTCCAGATCAAAATCAGTCGGTTTAAGCAGCATGGAACCGAAGGACACATCATTACAAACTGTCTGAATAAAGTGGTGATGCAAAGTGCCACTTCCCGCTCCATTCAGACAAAGTGTAGACAGATCCAGTTCAGGCAGCATCTGGCACATAACCTCAATGAAGTTCATATAACATTGCTGGGATTTCTGATAACTCTGAATGGGAGGAAATAACGCACTAGGCAGTTTGGAGATGTGAGCATCGTAACCCATCAGCCCACTCAAAATCAGATGTTCAGAATGGCTTTTGATAATGGCCAGGCAATGCATAAATTGTTCCAGATCTGACAGGCCACCGCGATGCAGGCCAATATCAATTTCCAGATTGATCCGCAGCTGTAAATTCCGCTCCTTGGCATATGCCAGATAATTTTTCAGACGTTCAGCTGAATCAATGAGCCACTGCACTTTGGGCAGATGTTCGGCCTGATCCTCAATAAAGCTTTTCAGGCATTGCAAAGGCACAGGCTTGCCCATCAGAATATCTGCCTGTGTATAGGCTTGCAGGATATGCACCGCATGCGGAAGATGAAACACCATAAAAGACTGGGTGTTAAAGGCTTTCGCAATTCGTTTTAACAACATTGAATTGGCTAATGATTTCACCACCAGACGCGGTTTCAGATGTGCCGGGATCTTATGCTGCAACCAGTCAACATTTTGCTCTAGCGTAGACAAATCCAGAATCAGTTGTGGTTGCCCATTTCCTTGCTGGTGCAGACTTTTCTGGAGTTCCTGAAAATAGTCAAAATATACCATGCTGTATTCCTCCTCAGCTCATTCAAGATGGAATGAACAGGCGCTCCAGATAAGGATTGAGCCATTTATCCAGTGGATCAAGGGATTTTCGTAACTGCATAAACTCATCCCATTTTGGATAGAGGTCGCAAAGTTGTCGGGCTTCCAGTGAATGCAGCTTGCCCCAGTGCGGGCGTCCACCGTATTTCCTGAAAATCGGTTCTACCAGGTCAAAAATCACCTGATAGTCCTGCTTGTGAAACTGATGTACCGAGATCGAGACTGAATCCTGTTGATAAAACGGACTCAGCCAGATATCGTCCCCGCGTACATAACGAAATTCAATTGGAAAAAAGACCGGCGCTTTCTGCTGTTGCAGGACACCCATGACCTCCTCAAAGCATGCCAAACCCTGTTTCACCGGCAGCTGGTATTCCATTTCATTAAAACGGGTATTACGCACACTAGGAAAAATACGGCTGGACCAGTCCACTACTTTCGATGGTCGGATCGCTACATTTAACAGACGCTGCAACCAAGGATTTAGCCCTGGCCATATTCGGGTCAACTCACAGCACATGTTCAACATAAAGTCTTCATCCAGCCACCCATCCAGCCTCGCCTGTGCTTCTTCCTGAGTTTCATCCAGACTTTTTAGAATGACATTATCGCTATGGGTAAAGGCCCAAAACTCTATATGACGGTGCTGATGCTTCCATTTCTCGATGTTTGCATACAGGTCTGTGAGTGAGCAAAGTCGAATCTGCTCCTGCAACCGGTACATGGGCCGGTTTTGCAGCTGGATACGGGTCATAATGCCGAGACTGCCACATGCCACCCGTCCTGCAGTAAAAATGTCTGAATTCTGCTCAGGATTACAGCGTAGCAAGTTACCGTCCGCAGTCAGCAATTCAAATTCAGAAACCAATGCGGACAGACAAGGTAACTCCACGCCAGTTCCATGCGTGCCTGTAGCAATCGCACCTGCCAAACTTTGTCGGTCGATATCGCCTTGGTTTGCCAGTGCCTGATCAACGGTGGCCAGCTTCTCGCCCATATCATACAAACGGGTCCCCGCCCAAAAGGTACTGCGGCACTGTTCTCGATCGTAGTCACACATCCCTTTAAGCTGATCCAGACAAACCAGTACATCACTGGTTTTTGCCAAGGCACTGAAAGAGTGACCCGCGCCCACAACACGTAATTTTGGATAGACATGCACAAGCCCCTGCAGCATCTCAATACTGTAAGGATGAAAAATACTGGGACTGGATCGTTGGGAACCTGACCAGTTGGCCCACATCTCCGCGTGTGCTATCTCCATAGCGATTTCCTTTTACCCGATTTAAGTCAATAAAACCCGGGCTTGTATGATTGCTCTTATTCTTGTTGTTATGAACATCTTGTTATTTAAAAAATATCATGCGGCTATTTAGAGAAAGAAGTCAACTTGCTTGTCTTTATAAATTTGTAAAACTTGTTTTTTTATAAATACTTGCAAAATAATTTGATTTTATCAGTCACTAATCCACAAAAATAAAAACCAATAACTTTAGCTACTTGTGCTGGTCTTTGAAACTAAACTCCCCACCGGATTCTATCTAACCTAACTCTATTCTGTTTATTCTGATGACCGACATGGAAAGTAACAGTTCATTTTACATATTAAATTTTAATAAAAACAAAAATATAGCATTAAAATTTCTATCTATCATTGACACTCGACTAAAGCATAAATGTCAAAATAGCTAAAAATTGCTAAATTTAGAGCAATTACACAATAATTATTTATTCATGGAGTGGAACATGGTCAGTGCATATGATGAATTACCACGCACACCAGCAAACTTTGTAGCGCTTTCACCTTTACGCTATCTAGAACGTGCAGCCTATATCTATCCCAACCAGAATGCCATTATTCATGGCCAGCGTGAAATCACCTGGCATGACACTTATCAGCGCTGCCGTCGTTTCGCTCATCAGCTGCAACAACTTGGTGTAGGCAAGAATGATACTGTATCTGTCCTTTTACCAAACGTCCCAGCCATGATTGAAGCGCACTTTGCCGTACCAATGGCGGGTGCTGTACTCAATACTTTAAATACCCGTTTAGATGCCAAAACTTTGGCATTTATGCTGGAACATGCGGAAACTAAAGTTTTGCTCGTCGATCCTGAATTTACTGCGGTGGCGCACGAAGCGCTAGCACTAATCAAGCAGGATATTTATATCATCGATGTAGCAGATGAGAACTATGAACAAGCTGCTAACAGCATTGGTCAGATTGAATATGAAACCTGGCTGGCTCAAGGTGATGCCAATTTTGAATGGCACCTGCCACAAGATGAATGGGATGCGATCAGCCTGAACTACACGTCTGGCACGACTGGCAACCCGAAAGGCGTGGTTTATCATCATCGTGGTGCATATATTAACGCAGCAAGTAACATTATTGCCTGTGGCATGATGCCACGTGCAACTTATCTCTGGACCCTACCATTATTTCACTGTAATGGCTGGTGCTTTGCCTGGACCATGGCTGCCAACGGCGGCACCAATATCTGTCTGCGTAAAGTTGATCCTGAACTGATCTTCCAACTGATTGCTAAACATAAAGTGGATTATTTCTGTGGCGCACCGATTGTCCTGTCGATGCTGATCAATACACCGGAACAGAAAAGAACCAAATTCGATCACCGTGTGGAAGTCATGGTGGCCGGTGCTGCACCTCCAGCAGCCATCATTGAAGGCATGCGCAATATTGGGATCAATGTAACTCACGTCTATGGCCTAACCGAGACTTATGGACCTTCTGCGCTATGTGCATCTCAAGCTGGCTGGTCCGATCTCTCTATTCAGGAACAGGCCCAGTTGCACTCACGTCAAGGCGTACCGTATCCATTACAGGATGGTATGAAAGTGCTTGATCCTGAAACCATGCAGGAAGTGCCACATGACGGTAAAACGCTGGGCGAGATCATGTTCCGCGGTAACATCGTCATGAAAGGTTATTTAAAAAATCCGGAAGCTACGGCAGAAGCCTTTGCCGGTGGCTGGTTCCATACCGGTGACCTCGCTGTTTGCCAGCCAGACGGTTATGCCAAAATCACCGACCGCTCTAAAGATGTCATCATTTCTGGTGGCGAAAATATTTCTTCGCTAGAAGTGGAAGAAGTGCTGTATCAGCACCCTGCAATTCTGACTGCGGCAGTAGTGGCAAAGCCTGACCCACGCTGGCAGGAGGTTCCATGTGCGTTTGTAGAACTTAAAGAAGGTCAAACAGCCACCGCTGAAGAACTGATTGAGTTCTGCAAGCAGCATCTGGCACGCTTTAAAGTGCCTAAAGATGTGGTGATTACGGAAATTCCAAAAACATCGACCGGCAAGCTGCAAAAATTTGTGCTGCGTGAATGGGCCAAAGAACGCTCAACCGGTGAATTTAGTTAATCCATTGTTATGCGATTAAAAAAGGAAGTCATCTCGACTTCCTTTTTTAATATTGCAGAGTATTAGAACGTCGACCAGCCACTCCATTCCATAAAACGATACAGCCAATATTTAAAGAGCGAGTTTTCTGCATATTGTGTATAGTCCACACTCATGGAACGACCATTCAGATTTGACCATGCACCCTCAAAATATTGCTGAGCATCCTTGAACACTTCGGCCTGAGGCTGCCCCACTACGCGCATATTGGTTTCCAGATTATAGTTTTTCAGATTCCGTGCGGTGGAATTGGCCGAGCCTAAAATCATTTCAGCTTGCTGAGCATTGCGCTTGATCAGTATTTTACTATGGCATTGTTCACCCTGAGTATGACACCAACGTACCTCGATACCTGCCTTATGCAATTCTGAAGCCACTTGCCGATTTGGAATCCCATTCTTCTCACGGCCAAAGGCATCTTTATTGGGGTCAAGTAGAATCCGAACTTTAACACCGCGTTCATATGCTGCAATCAGACTCTTGATAATTTTGCGCTCGGACAAATAAAACATCGCCAGATCAATCTGCTCATTGGCTTTGGCTGTCTGAATCAGCTTTAGAGTCGCATCATAAATAGCTTTTTCAGTCAGCACCTGCACCTGTGGTTCAGTTTTCGCGGCCTCAAACTCACCGGCAATGACTGTCGGCATATTGGCACCCGACATCATCCCCACACTCTGTTCGGTCTGCAGGATATCCAGCGCCGTTTTGCCTTTAACAATCAGGGCGATATTGGAATGACGGGAACTGCCATCATGAGGGTTCATGGAAGTGACCAGACCTTTCCAGCCTTCATCAGTATCGACTACTAAAGTTTTGCGGTGATTGGCCTTAAAGTTCAGCAGGTTAAAATAGCTGCGCAGGGTAATTTTTTCATCGCCAAATGGATTGGGTAGCCAGCCTTTTTCCGGATTATTGCCAATCCCCTGACAGCACAGGTACCAGAACCCAGACCACATTGGATTGGAGGCGCGTAACGGTGTTAGATCAGTTTCAATCACATCGATACCATGCTGGCGCAATTGCCGGTAATGTTCAGGCACAATGCCCCCATAGACGGAATTAATCGGATCAGTAATAAACTTGATTTCGACTTCAGGTTGCAACAGACGTTTACTGATTAAAGCATCCGTGAGTTGTTGACTTAATGCCTGATGTTCCTGCGTAGATGCCCCTGTTTGCTGATTAAATAAAAACATATCAAGCACGATCAGCGATTTGGCTTCTTCAATCATTTTCAGCATTTCATTAAAAATGCGATGATCTAGCTGCTGCTTGCCTTGTGCATCCAGATAAGTCTGATCAGCCAGAAACTTGACTTCGGCATGACGCAGCTTGCCCGTATAATTCAGACCTTCCGGCAAAGGCTTATACGTGTGGTAGATCGCTGAAGCCAGATAACCCACGGCCAGCATACTAATGATCAAAGCCGCATAACGGCGATTCGACCAGTTCAATTTATTGTGAATTCGTTGAAAGATACGCATAAGAAAAAACCTAACCCAATAGGCTCAGGCTAGGTTTAATCTTATGATTTTTCAAGTAGATTTCAGTGACATCTATTTGATTTAGTCGATTATTTCATCTAGCTTATTAGAAATCATACTGTACGCCAACAGTAAAGTTACGCCCGACCTGCGGAATATTTGACAGGAAAGAGGTATGAGAATAGACCTGATCATCCAGCAAGTTATTGGCTTTGAAATACACCCGATAAGCATTTTTATCGGCAATCGTATTGGCATAGCTTAGGCCAAGATTAACCATATTGTAGCCTTGGGTTTCATCTTCATAACTGGCGATCTTGTCCTGATTAAAGACATGATAATACTCAGCCAGACCTGACCAGCCATCGGCAAAGTCTGCTTCGACTTTGGTGCCTAAGCGACCTGCCGGTACACGTGGGGCATTCTCGCCTTCGATTTTACCGCGCACATAGTCACCAAAGACACTGAGCTTATACATGTCATTGATCTGATAACCAGCTTGTGCTTCCGTACCATAGAATCGAGCTTTGTCTTGTGTATAGTCGACCAAGCGGAAGTCACCTTCACTATCAGTCGTTGAACCATAAATGTAGTTATCAAACCAGTTGTGATAGACATGCACATGATAGTCTAGCTTATCGCCTTCATAATGCAGACCTAATTCAAGATTATTTGATTTCTCAACATCTAAATCCTGATTCCCACGCTCATAAGTATTGGTGGCAAAGTGAACCCCATCTGCATAAAGTTCTTGCGCCAAAGGCAAACGTTGCTGATGCGAGCCAACCACAGAAAGCTTATAGTTTGGCGCAAATTCCCAATTGGCTGCTGCTGAACCTGAAACACCGGTATCTGAGTAATTTTTTTGAGTTGAATCCACATCAATTTTTTGATGTTCTACTCGTGCACCGAGTTCAACATGCACATCCCCGATCTGTTTGTGCTCAAGACCAAATAAACTATATTTTTCAGTTTTGGTATCTGCCATCAGAACACTACTATGGGAATGGCCCTCATGTTCCTCTGTACCACCGGCAAGATTAATTTTTTGCTGGCTATATTGAGTACCAATGACCCCTTCCCAACCAGCGACTGGTTTATGCACAAGTTCTAAACGAGCATCATAACCTTTACTTTTAAAGTTACTAATGACTTCATTTTCTTCCAGTTCATCGTGCTCATAGTCAGTAAAGCTGGCATGGGCACGCAACTTGTCAAAACCGGCAAATGGGTTATTTAACTCAGTGCGCATATCATAACGATGTGATTCCAGATCAACCCATGGACCACCATGTGCGTGTTCTTCTTCAACTGCATTTGGATCTGGTTGCGGTGCTGGGCCATGTCCGCCACAGTGCAATTCATTACCATGTGGATGACAGTCATGATATTCATGACTATGCCCTGGCAAACCATATTGGTCTTGACGGTTGCTATAAGATAGACCAACAAAACCACGATCATGAATCCATGATCCACCAATATTGACTGTTTGTCCTTCTGCAAAGGTATTATCTACACGGCGGGCTTTTTCACGATGAATTTCTTCAATTTCATTTCCATTTTCATCTTCTTCATGATGAGAATGTTCTGTGAAATAACCTGCATGAGCAATATAGTTATTAGCTTTACGTTTTGAACCTTCTACACGTAGAGCAAAGTTTTCACCAATACCCGCTGTCACACCAGCACTTGCCAGTTTTTCGTCACTACCTGAGTTATAACGCAGGCCGACTGTACCTTCCAGACCATCTGCCGGCATTTGGGTCGGAATTTTTTGATCGGTGACATTCACCAACCCACCGACTGTACCGGCACCGTAAAGTAATGTAGATGGACCGCGAATCACTTCTACCTGTTTCGCCAGAATCGGATCAACGGTGACAGCATGATCCGGAGACAAGGTCGAAACATCAGCAGTTTCTGAAGCATGCTGCAACACTTTCACACGTGGGCCATCCTGACCTCGAATGACCGGACGACTTGCACCTGTACCAAACTGATTTGAATAGACACCCAATTCATCTGCCAAGGCATCACCAATGGTGGTAGCACGTTCAGACAACGCTTTCTGATTCACGACCTGATCTGCAACCGCAAAATCTGCTGCGGTTTGTATCAATGGATGGGCCTGAACCTGGATGGTTTCCAGCGTTTGTACAGCTACTGTCGCTTCTTCTTGTTGTGCGAATGCTGATGGCGTAATAACCGCAAAAATAGAGAGTGTTATTAAATTCTTATGAAAAGACATGACCCAAGCTCAAAATGACTAAAATAGAATAATGTTATAATATAACATTTCATTATTTTTGCAATCGTTTACGATAACCAGTGATATATTTTATTAGAATGCTTTTTGAATATTTTTTTATTACATTAAAACATTATTTTTATGCCCTTTACCTTATCGCATGCTGTGCTTGCTCCACCTATTTCACGTTTAAGCGGTAATCGGCTACCGATTGCTGCGATGGCGATTGGCTGTATGGTGCCCGATTTACATCGACTCTTTACTTCGAGCAATTCAAATATCACGCATTTATGGTCTTCGCTGATTCATCCAGACCTCTGGATTGGGCTGGCTTTCTGTAGCATCTGGTATCTGGTTTACCGGCCAGTAATTTACCGTTTCATCGGCATTCAGCATGATTTAAAGATTCACAATATACTTTCAGTTATAAGATTTATCTTGGCGATGTGTCTGGCACTGATCATCGGCACAGCCACTCATTTAATCTGGGATGGTCTGACCCACGTCGATTTTCGGACTTTTGCCTTCCATGAAATCTTAGCGCAACAGTTTCAGTTATTTGGACAAAGTTATCCGCTGCACCGGATTTTACAGATCGGTACGTCCGTGATTGTTTTGCCGTTTATGCTGTGGATGAGTGTGCACTACTATAAAAAGCATCGCCAATATCTCGCAGTCAGTCTGAAAATCAAATCATTTGCCGGAGGCTTATTTTTCTTTTCTATATTAACCGCTCTGTTTTCAGTCTGGGATTATGCACGCTATATTCCTACAGACGTCTGGCAATCAGATCTCTACTATTTTACTGGACGATCTATTAATGAATTTAGTCAGGGCTTCCTAATCACATTCAGCCTAGGCTGTTTACTGTTTTTATTTTTAGACAGAGGTCGCAGGATGGGTTAGATAAAGCGCTGGCTTTTCGTCTATTCACTTTAAAATAATATTGTTTTTGACCCAGGTTCTTGTGACTATATGCCCAAAGAGGCATAATCCTACCTTTACGAAAAGCGGTACGCTGTTTACGTATTCGCTGACCTTAAACCATATAGTTGGATTTTTAACGCTATGATGCGAACTCATTACTGCGGTTCATTAACCGAAGCTCAAATTGACCAAACCGTAACATTATGCGGTTGGGTTCACCGTCGCCGTGACCACGGTGGTGTAATCTTCCTTGACATGCGTGACCGTGACGGTCTTGTTCAAGTGGTTATTGACCCAGATACTCCTGAAGCATTCGCAACTGCCGACAAATCACGTTCAGAATTTGTATTAAAAATTACAGGCCGCGTACGTCGTCGTTATGCAGGGACTGAAAACGCAAATATCACCAGCGGTCAAATCGAAGTTCTTGGTAAAGAAATCGAAGTTCTTGCTGCTTCTGAAACTCCGCCATTCCCATTGAATGACGAAAATACCAACATTTCTGAAGAAGTACGTTTAAAGTACCGTTTCCTGGACATCCGTCGCCCTGAAATGTTAGACCGTTTACGTTTCCGTTCTAAACTGACTAACCTGATTCGTAACTACTTCGAAGAAAATGGTTTCCTAGACGTTGAAACTCCGATCTTAACTCGCGCGACTCCTGAAGGTGCACGTGACTATTTAGTACCTAGCCGTGTATCAAATGGTAGCTTCTATGCACTTCCACAATCTCCACAGCTATTTAAACAGTTGTTGATGGTGGGTGGTATTGATCGTTACTACCAAATCGCCAAATGTTTCCGTGATGAAGACTTGCGTGCAGACCGTCAGCCTGAATTCACCCAGATCGACGTTGAAACATCGTTCATGAGTGACGATGACATCATGGATTTGATGGAAACATTAACCGTGAAGATGTTCAAAGAACTTCTAAACGTTGAATTCGACAAATTCCCACGTATGACTTATGCAGATGCCATGCGTGACTATGCATCTGATAAACCGGATATGCGTATTCCTTTGAAACTGGTTGACGTTGCAGACATGATGCAAGACGTTGAGTTCAAAGTATTCGCAGGTCCTGCTAAAGATCCTAAAGGCCGTATCGTTGCGCTTCGCGTACCGGGTGCAGGTTCATTACCACGTAGCCAGATTGATGAATACACTAAATTTGTAGGCATCTATGGCGCGAAAGGTTTGGCGTATATCAAAGTCAACGAACTTGAAAAAGGCATTGAAGGTCTTCAGTCTCCAATCGTTAAATTCATCGAGCCAATCGTGCTTGATTTGTTGAAACGTGTTGGCGCTGAAAATGGCGACATCGTATTCTTTGGTGCGGACAAAGCAAAAGTTGTAAATGATGCGATGGGTGCACTTCGTGTAAAAATCGGTCATGACATGAAGCTTGCAACTTGTGAGTGGGCACCGCTTTGGGTGGTTGACTTCCCAATGTTCGAAGAAACTGATGATGGTAAATGGACGTCTGTTCACCACCCATTCACGCTACCAAAATCAAGCGTGGAAGAAGTGAAGAACAATCCAGGTGCTGCGCTTTCAGTTGCTTATGATATGGTATTGAACGGTACTGAAATTGGTGGTGGTTCACTTCGTATTTATAACCTAGAAATGCAAAAAGCGATCTTTGAAGCGCTTGGTATTGGTGAAGAAGAAGCAGAAGAGAAATTCAGCTTCTTGTTAAATGCGTTGAAATTCGGTGCGCCTCCTCACGGTGGTTTGGCATTCGGTCTTGATCGTCTGGTAATGTTGATGACAGGTGCATCTTCAATCCGTGACGTAATTGCTTTCCCGAAAACCAAAACTGCTGAATGTCCATTGACTCAAGCTCCAGCGCCAGTTGAATCAACTCAATTGCGTGACCTTGGTATTCGTTTACGCGAAAAACCAAAAGCTGAAGAAGCAAAATAATTTTTAGCGACTGATGTGAAAAGCCCTGCTCTGTGCAGGGCTTTTTTATCGCGATTTTAGCAATTCATTTTTTGATAGTTTTAGCCAAAGCTTTGAGCATAAAAAATATTATCATTTCAATATGAAAATATAGATGAATTTTCCTAAGCTAATTATTTCACCTTATTTTATTTAGCCATTAAGTTGCTTTGCTATTTTTGATAATCTCTTAGATTTTTAGGCACTTATATAATTTTTACTAACAAAATTGCCTAACAAAAGAGTCTTCTTTAACATGTATTTTCTATTAACTTTTTTAGCTCTATTACCTTTACGCATATTACAATCGCTTGGGTACCTGGTTGCTTGGCTTCTATATCAAACCAACTCATCTATTCATCGTATAACACAGATTAATATCCAACTGGTTTATCCTGAACTGAATCCAAAACAACAGAAAAAAATCATTCGAGAAAGCATTCAAAGCCAATGTTTAAGTTATTTAGAATGCATTAAGTTTTGGGGAATGCCTATTGATTACGCTCTTTCACGTATCAATAAAATTCATGGAATTGAGCATTTCAATAATGCTATCAATGAGAAAAAAGGCATCATTGTTATTGTGCCACATTTGGGAAGCTGGGAATTACTTAATGCGTGGCTTTGCACACAAACACAACCCATGATTATGTATAAGCCGAATAGAAATAAAACTATCAATCGTTATATTTTGGAGGCTCGCCAAAAAACAAATGCAATTTTAGTCCCTGCAGATGAAATTGGGATAAGAGCAATATTTAAACATTTAAAACAAGGTGGCCTCACTGTTATTTTGCCAGATCATCTTCCTAAGCCTTCGGGGGGCATCTATGCAGATTTTTTTAAGCAAAATGTTCTCTCAGGAACCATTGTTCCTAAGCTAGCTCAAAAAACACAATGCAATGTTGTAGGTGTAAGCTGCCTTCGAACCAAGCGTGCTGGTCATTTTGATATTCACTGTAGTGCTGTATCAAAGGATATTATATCTAAAGATATACAAACTAGCGTACTCTGCCTGAATCAACATATGGAACAGATGATTGCAGTAGTACCGGCACAGTATATTTGGTCTTATAAACGCTTTAGAAACTGTTTTGGTAATCGCAACCCCTATAAAGCTTAAATCAAATTTCATAAGCATTTGTTAGCTAACTCTTAATTCTGGAAAATAGATTAAATTGAGATTCCGCCCTAAAAATGGCATAATCTTAACGTTCTTTTAAGATAGGGATTGTCTCCCATGGCGATGCGTCCTGCTGTCCGTAATCGTGGCATCATGCTAATTGTGTTTTCAGTCGTTCAATGGCTATTTATGCGCTATATCCTTGCCAACAATCTGTTCTCCTTAGATACCAATGACCGTATTGTCTACTTCTGCTTAAGTAGCATTATTGGTGCTTTCCTGATTTTTGTTGGTTTGATTTATATGGTATTAAAAGGGAATCCTGACAAAGAATAAATTTTAAACTTCAATTTACAGTTGTCATCTGTGTATAGAGCTCAATAAGTTTATTTATATTAATCACATAATTCGAATGAATATCTTGTTTGTTCTCAGATTGATCAGTCAAAATAAATTTTAAATCACAGCCAAAAATTTTTGCCAGTGAAGAAAAAGCTGAAAACTCTGATAAGCGCTCAGGTAACCAACTCATTCCTTGACACCCTTCTTTGCAGAAAATGATATTTGACCATGCAGCACCACTCGGTCCTACGATAAAGTCAGCATGCGTAAATAATGAAATTTGTTCCTCAAATGAATATTCTTCTAGATAAACAGGTTTAAATCCCTGAGAGATAAAATAACTTAGCACCTCAGCTTGATTATAAAAACGTACTTGACTCTCTTTTCGAGCCAAAAATATTTTTTTATAACCCAAGTCTTTTTTATTCACTGCATTAATAAGAATTTTTCTAAGTTTTTTTAAACTATTAATATAAAAATGAGAGTATTCGACACCAGATAAACGAATCTTACTATTAAAAACTAGGTTATTAAAATTATTAACATAAAGTATACGTTGTAATTCAATATCATTTTTTCTATTTACATATTTGATTGGAAGATCAATACCTTTCTCTGTCAAAATTATATTTAATATCTTTCCAAAAGATTCTATTCTTTGAGCAGATATATCACATAGAATACTGTCTATTTGATACTCAGCAAGAATATCATTGTTGAGATATAAAAGTTTAGGGATAATCTCAATAAGCCAATGATAATAGTTAAAACAACCGTTTCCCCCTAGGTAAAGAACGTTATTCATTTTAATTCTTTTTTGATTTAACCTTACCAAGGCTGTATCAGAATTATGCTTTTTAACAAAACCTGCAGAATAATCTGAGTATTCTATAGGTGCTTCTTCTACTCGCTCGACAATCATCTTGTTGTTGGCTCGTAATAATATACAAGATGAAGTAATATTAATTAAAACATGATCAAATTTATATAATTGTATCGATTTTTCAGTAAATTTAAATAACTCTTGCTGTTCAGGCAATTGAGGAGAATAACTCACACACCTCTCATCGCCTGCTAGCATCTGTAGGTTATCGTTGGGCAATTGATCTAACCAAACAATTTTTTTAATATAAATTTTTTTCAACTTGAGTAAAGTTACAAAAAAGCCTGATAAGTTAAAATCTTTCGATGCTGCATAATTCAATAAAATTTGTCTAATCATGAGAAATTGATCCGACTTATTTTTTTTCGCAAATAGATTTAATTAAATAACTTATAGAGTATTTAATTCTTAACAGAAGATAGTTTATATAACTCTTCTCCTTGGCAGGCCGTATTTTATAAAATTTATACACTTTATATTCTGCATAAGGATATCCTTTCTTATCCTTATATTGTTGCAAAATTTTAAATACTTCCTCAAACATGAGTGATTTATCTCTACTAAGATTCGTCTCATGCATTCGATAACCAACGATTATTTCAGGGAGATAAATTAATTTAGCATCATGCTCAGTGAGTCTGAGCCATAAATCCCAATCTTCAACTTTAGTATTTTCATTATAACCTCCTATTTCTTTTAGAAGCTTTAAGTCAATGAGCTGGGACGAAGCTGGAATATCATGTTGATGAAAGAAGATTTCTTGAAATGTGAACTCACGGTAACGCGCATTCTCTTTTACTTTTACAACATCCCCATCATCATTGATAAGCTGATGCGCTCCAAAAATTGCAGCAATATTTGTATTTTTAGTAATTGCTTCAATTTGGATAGTAGTTTTTTCTGGCAGCATAATATCGTCAGAAGCAACTGTACTAAAAAATTCTCCATTAGCTAAAGCAATACCTTGATTGAGAGTTTTGCTCAGCCCTCTATTCTCACGAGTGATAAATAGAAATCGCTCAAAGCGTTTCTCACATAACTGTCGCATTACCTCAATACGCGCAACAGAATCATCCTGCGAACCATCATCAATGACTATTAATTCAATGCGAGCATAAGTCTGATCAATAACAGACTGAATACTTTGTTGAATATATTTAGAATGATTATAACTTGGAATAACAACTGTCACCAATGGTAGTGATGTATTCATTATCTCATCCTTCAAAAGTATTGCATACTGCAATAATTTTCTGTACTTCATCAGCCTGTAAAGTAGGTCCCATAGGTAAACTCAGGACTTGTTCATGAATTTTTTCAGTAATTGGGAAACTTAAATAATTAAGTCCAGAATATGCCTGTTGTTTGTGCGGAGGAATTGGATAATGTATGAGTGTTTGAATGCCTGCCTGTTGTAAATATTCTTTTAGCTGATCTCTTTTCTCACTTTTAATGACAAAAAGATGCCATACATGTTGTGAATATTCCACAGCACTGATATTTTGCAATGGTAGTGAAATTAAAGGATTATCGATTCCTTCAATATATTGCGCTGCAACAGCTCTACGACGGCGAACTTCATCGTCTAAATATTTTAATTTTACGTCAAGCATCGCTGCTTGAATTTCATCAAGACGACTATTTACGCCTACAAATAAGTTTTTATATTTCTCATAGGATCCATAATTACGCAAAGCTTTTAAAGTTTGCGCTAACTCTGCATCATTAGTAGTGATGGCACCAGCATCACCTAATGCACCTAAGTTCTTCCCTGGATAAAAACTGAAACCTGCTGCATCTCCCCAATTACCCGCTTTTTTACCTTCAACTTCAGCTCCATGTGCCTGAGCTGAATCTTCTAATACTAACAAATTATGCTGTTGTGCAATTTGCATAATTGCAGACATATTTGCTAATTGTCCATATAAATGAACAGGTAAAATCACTTTTGTTTTTGGAGTAATTGCTGCTCGTATTGCTTCAATCGAAATATTAAAACTATTTTCATCTGGCTCTACCAAAACAGGTATTAAATGATTGGCTGTAACTGCGAGAATACTTGCGATATAGGTATTCGCCGGCACAATGACTTCATCACCATCTTTGAGTTTGCCCAACTCTTTCCATGCTCGTAAGGTAAGAATTAGAGCATCTAAACCATTGGCAACACCAATAGCAAATTTAGTCTCACAATAATCTGCAAAATTCTGTTCAAATTTCTCTAATTCTTGACCACCAATATACCATCCAGAATCAATGACACGATTACATGCAGCCTTTAGCTCTTCGGCGTACTGATGATTAATTTGCTTTAAATCTAAAAATGAAATCATAATTCAATTATTCACCTGGAATATATAACTCTGCTGTACCTGATATGCATTTCTTACCGTCTATAAATGCACCAGTTTCAAATACAACTTTTTTTCTCTCTTTTATTACGTCGACAACCTCCACGTAATAATCAACAAAATCATTAAGATAAATAGGCTTAGTAAACTTATTCTCTGACTTTAAATATATACATCCAGGACCTGGTAAAGTAGTTGCAAAAATAGTTGAGAAAATACTAGATGCTAATGCTCCATGTACAATTCTAGAACCAAATATAGTGTTCTTCGCATACTCCTCGTTAAGATGCACAGGATTAGTATCTCCAGAAAGTCGTGAGAATCTTTGAACATCCTCAGCAGAGAAACTTCGCTTTAATTCAGCTCTATCGCCTACTTTAATATTTTCAATATTTAGTGTTTGCATTTATTGGCCTAGAAACTTTTGATAATCATTCAGAATTTCATAATATTTTGATGAAAAATAAATATAAAAATTATCTAGCTCATTTCCATCAATATGTTTTGCCCCCAATCTCATATGGAAATTATGTACACTTATATTTTCTTTACGCACATCAAAATGAGATTGATCGAACTTCAAGTGATCAAAAGCTAATTTATATACTAGCAATGCACTTTCAATAGCAGCATAACGAGTTTTATTTTCATTCAAAATCCAACTTCCCCAACAAAAAGAATTAGAAGAAGATTGAAAGTCATATAAGCGAACAGTACCAATAGGAAGATTATTATCATTTCGACAAATAATAAAATAATACTCCTGACCTTTTTTTTCTCTATCCTTATAATTCCTAATCCATTTTTTTTGCTCTTCAACTAAAGTAGAAGTTTGAGAAATATGTTTATTAAGATTAGGATCACTTCTTAACTCACAAATAAAGTGAGCATTACTTTCCTCTACTAAACGAAAATGGACTGTATTGGCTTTAAGTTGATTGATATCAAACTGCATTTTGCACTGCCTTTAGAAAACTTGAATAATTACGTATATAATCCGCTTCACTGAAATGCTCACTAGCTAATATCAAAAGAACACAATCCTCTGAAAAATCATACATTTCTCGCCACATCAAACTTTCGATCAAAAGTCCTTTGGTTGGCGATGACAGTACAACTTCTTCTTTATGATAACCGTTGTCTAAAACAAAACGACATTGACCATGCAAACAGATAGCCACCTGTTTTAAATTTTTATGTGCATGAAATCCACGGGGAGAATTTTGCGTATTATTAAAAATATAATACACACGTTTCAATTCAAAAGGGATGGATTGCATTGATTCAAGTGCGACAAGCCCACCTCGTTCATCACTTAAATCCGGTAAATCAATTAATTGCACAAGACTCATAAACTTTCACGCACTAAAGACATCAAATATTGCCCATAATCATTTTTACTCATGCTTTGACCGATTTCTAACACTTTTTCTTTGCTTAACCAGCCATTATTCAAAGCAATTTCTTCTAGACAGGCAACTTTATAACCCTGACGCTTTTCAATGGTTTCTACAAACTGAGCTGCTTCCAATAAACTTGAATGTGTGCCTGTATCCAACCACGCAAAACCACGTCCAAGTAGTTCCACATTTAAATCCCCACGTTCCAAATACATTTGGTTCACAGTGGTAATTTCTAATTCGCCACGCTCAGAAGGTTTGACCTGTTTAGCAATTTCAACAACATCATTGTCATAAAAATAGAGTCCTGTCACTGCAAAATTTGATTTTGGATGTTTAGGTTTTTCCTCTAGTGACACCGCCCGCTTGTGTTCATCGAATTCAACCACACCAAAACGCTCAGGATCTTTTACTTGATAACCGAATACTGTTGCACCTTTAGCTCGGCTAACAGCCTTTTTTAGCATTGGGGTAAAACCTTGGCCATAGAAAATGTTGTCGCCTAGAACTAGACAGACATTACTATCTCCAATAAATTTTTCACCAATAATAAATGCTTGCGCTAAACCGTCTGGACTTGGCTGAATCGCATACTCTAATCGAATACCAAACTGTGATCCATCACCCAGCAAACGTTTAAACCCATCAATATCTTCTGGTGTACTAATCACCAGAACTTCCTGAATTCCTGCAAGCATAAGTACCGAGAGTGGATAGTAAACCATTGGCTTGTCGTAAATTGGTAATAGCTGCTTGGATACCCCTTTGGTAATTGGGTATAAACGCGTACCTGAACCACCAGCTAATATGATTCCTTTAGTTTGATTTGACATTATATATTTACACCTAATCTTTCACGCTGGTAACTGCCATCTTGCACACGACGGCACCATTCCAGATTATTCAGATACCATTCAACAGTTTTTCGGATACCTGTTTCGAAGGTCTCTTGAGGACTCCAGTTTAATTCTTTTTTGATTTTACTGGCATCAATTGCATATCTCAGATCATGACCTGGGCGATCCTTCACAAAAGTGATCAAGGATTCATATAATTGCCCATCTGCTTTAGGCTTTAATTCATCCAGTATAGTACAAATGGTTTTTACTACTTCTATATTTCTTTTTTCGTTGTGACCACCAATATTATAAGTTTCTCCCACCCGTCCCTCAGTCACCACTTTATATAAAGCTCTTGCATGATCTTCCACAAATAGCCAGTCTCGGATTTGTTGGCCATTACCATAAATTGGTAATGGCTTTTCATCGAGTGCATTCAAAATTACTAATGGGATTAACTTTTCAGGAAAGTGAAATGGACCATAGTTATTTGAACAGTTAGTCAATATTACAGGCAAACCATAAGTTCTGTGCCATGCGCGAACTAAATGATCTGAACTTGCTTTACTTGCAGAATACGGCGAACTTGGCGCATAGGGAGTTGTTTCAGTAAATAGATCTGTGGTTCCTTCCAAATCTCCATAAACTTCATCTGTCGAAATATGATGAAAACGAAAATTCTTTTTTGTTTGTTCATCAAGATTCAGCCAATATTTTCGGGCCACCTCAAGCAAAGTATAAGTACCGATAATATTGGTTTGCATGAAGGCTGCCGGACCATCAATAGAACGGTCCACATGCGATTCAGCAGCGAGATGCATTACAACATTTGGCTGAAATTCATGAAAGAGTGCTTCAATTGCAGTCTCATCACAAATATCAGTTTGACTAAATTGATATTGATCACTTTGTTGAACTAGGCCTAATGACTCTAAATTTCCAGCATAAGTAAGTTTATCTACATTTAAAACATGATGATGAGTGTTTTCAATAATATGACGTATTACAGCTGAACCAATAAATCCAGCACCACCAGTTACTAAAATACGCATTTCAAGCTATTCCTATCATTTCATCACATTTATATTTAATGCTTTTAAACAAGTCTATCCAAACCTTCATTTTCTGTTGGCTTAACTTTATTTAAACTCTACTCGTTGACCAACTAAAGCATATTTCACTTGCTTCAGCACACGCAAAATCTCAAGCTGAATTTTCGCCCAGCCTTTTTTCTTTTGCTTACGCATACGTGCTTTACGTTCAGCAAGCAAATCACTTGAGAGTACAGTTTTCTTTTCAGGAAAAAGCATCATTTCCTGAATACATAATGCTGGTGTCATCTGGTAAACAGGATGAACTTCCTCTCGGATAAATTCATCAAACATGACTTGATCCAGAGGAATTAACTGAATCTGATGCACATAGTCCAAATATTTTTGTGCACCCTTCAGACTTAAAATATAGCCTGCTGTACCCAAATTTTTTCCTTTTAAACGGACAATCTGACGTGCTCCATGAGTAACATCAGCCTTATTACCACTTAAAAAAACTTTATCAGCAAAGGCTTCTGTTTTAATGATGTCCCAACTTGCATGAATCCAATCTGAATCATTTAATAAATCAGCAGCATTCTCTCCCAAATACACATCATCTTCAAATACAGCCAAATAAGGAATCTGCTCATCTACCATTTTTTGCCAGATCGATACATGACTCATAAAACAGGCTAACTCGCCAGAAGTCAGAAAATCTTCGTGCACTTTTAGTGCCATTTTTTCAGCCAGCGGTTTTGCTAAATCCGGTGTCAATGCATCAAAAAATTCAAAACCGATATTCTGTTTACCAAATTCTTTCTGAATATGCTCACGACGAGCATCAGCTGTTTTAAGACTAATTACAATGTTTTTCATACAGATTTACTTACTTTGAAGCCATTAAGTGTTTAAGGGCATAATAGCGGTCACGCCACATCCGCTTCTGCTTCTTTAAACCATGTGATAGGCCACGATTTTCTTTTGCCTTACGCGATACACCTTGTGAGGCTACGGTACCCAGAATATCACTGTCTAAACCTGCAGGTTGAACTAACGCAGGCCATACACCTAATCCCTTTCCATTTTTACTCAACCAGGTCTGAAAGAAAATATCGACAGGCATATTCATGTTCTTACCTGCTTCTATAAATGCTTGAGCACCCTGACGTGACCAGATTAAACCTAAACCACGGATCGGGAAATAGAATGCATGCCATACACTCATATCTTCGATCTGGGTAATATCCTTCGCCAGTTTTTTCTTTTTAGCTGCAATATTGATTAAATACCAGTCTAAATCCTGATGCTGTTCAAGATACGCAAACAGACCATCCAGTTTTAACTTGAAATCTAAATTGATCTTCATGTCATCTTCAAGCACAACCAGATAATCTGCATCAGTATTCAGAAATTTCTCTGCACAGCCATAATGACTCAAATAACACCCTAATTCCGAGTTCATCAGGCTACGACCTAAAATCTGTTGCGCACCTTGATCATCATAGTTGGCAAATTCAGTTAACGCTTTACCACGACCATCGACCGCAGAAAAACGCTCGAAAGGCCAGTTTACAGCCTCTAGCTGCTGCGTTGCCCGCTCAAGCCGTTCATGACTACCATCCAGATTTATCAGATAAGTGATTACTTTCATCATGAACCTCTAAACCAAAAGTGAATTAGGTAAATAACCAGCCAGTTTTTGCTGCATGGCATCACTTACCTGTTTTGCTTCTGCTGGATTCAATTGATCCAGGCTCTGAATGCAACCATATTTTATTGCAGGATTATCTAGAGCTGAAACGAAACTGTCGAGACTACTTTCATTTTTCAGATAAGCCAATTCAATATCAGGCTTCAGCTCAGCTTGCTGCTTTTGAATCTTGATATGATTCATCAGTGAAATGGGATTAAGCTGCTCTACACTGCGGAACTTGTATTTAATCTGGGTTTCCAGCAACTGTGGATGAGCCAATAAATAATCCTTTAAGGCATGACGATCGACGATATGCGGGTAATGATGAATTTCAAAAAACTTTTTAAAACCCAGGATATCCGCACCCAGCATTTGTGCAATCATATGCTTGGGCTGAATCGGCTTGCCAAATTGGCGCTGCAAAAATTGACGATATTTCAACTTTGTCTTCAGCGCAAAACTGCTTTGCCAGTGACCATAAATCACCAAACTATTACCGTTTAGAAAATCTTCTGGCTGCGCAGTTGAATTAAAGAAAAAATCATCATTTAAATAAATAAAGTAGTCTGATAATCCTTCAATATTCCACAACATACTTTCGATCGAGCGGGTATTGAAAGTTGGCAAATGCTGCTCATAACCTCTAAAAATTTCACGATGATCGACGACACGAATTTTATCGGAAGAACATAAGCCTTGCGCAGCAAATTCATCAATAAATTCTGGACGCTGATTATCAGTTACTACAAAAATATGGCGGCAAAAAGGTACATATTTCAGGATTGAAGCAATGTTGTAGTAGATTTCATTATCACTGGCGAAACGGGTATCACTGACTGCGTCTGATGCATCTTCTCCAGTCAGATATTTATGCCGTTTCTTTTTTAATTCAAGATCATTGCCATCCACCCAGGCAATTACAATATCAATCTGCTGCATTCACTTTATCACTTAAAATAGGTACCTGATTGCTTAATTATTACATCTAATAATTATTGCCATGCATCTTTGATCCATTGCGATGGCAACACATAACGGTACCATTTGCCCCCGCCACCATTAATGGCATCTGGTGGATTGATTTCACCATGAAAAATAATAATTTTGACACCTTCAGGCTTCACCGGTGGCTTAAAATAAGCCATAGGAATTTTTTGCAGACAGTGATATTTATAGCTCTTACACCAAGAATCCGGCCAATAACTCAGTTTCTTTTCCTGATCAACATACCAGGATAAATAAGCCTGCTCGTTACGAAACTTCTGACGGATTTCATCAAAATGTTTACGGAAATATGGCATCAAACCAGGGAAAGCTCCCAGCTTGAAACGATAAACCGAGCTATTTCCGGTAATACGCCATGGACGCTTCCAGTCATGAATAATCAGGAAATCACCCGGATGGGTAAAGAAGCTATCGATATTATCGACAATCACGACATCTAAATCGAGGAAAAGCGCATTCCCCTTTAAGCCATATAAATCAGGCTCAAAGGTTGATAACTTATTCCAGCCACGTTCAGGGCTACCTGCTGGCAGGGCTAATGGTGGAATGGGAAAACATTCAACTGCAGGATCAATCCCTTCAGTACGGTCTGTCAGGCACACCATTTTAAAGTCAACCGTAGTATGACGCTTGACCATATTGTATAAACGATTGACGTACTCTGCTCCATATTTGGTGCCCCACTTCATACATAGCACAATATTCTGTTCAGACGGTGTATTCGTCTGACCTGACAGTGAGTCGTTTACGTTTTCCTGCATGTATTCATCTTCCACCAGCATTCTGCGCCTTATCATACCATCTCTAAAGCAAAGTTACTCCCCTGCTTTTCAACACCTTCATCATACTCAAAAATACTTTATGGTATGATGTGAAATCGCCTTGAGAACACCCAATATTGGCTTGAGCTCTGGCTTCCCTATTAAAAACACATAATCAGGTTGATATGAAAATAGCAGTTGCAGGCACCGGTTACGTCGGCCTTTCCAATGCCATGATCTTCTCACAACATCATGAAGTCGTGGCATTAGATATTATTGATAATAAAGTTGAAATGTTGAATCAGAAGATTTCCCCAATTCAGGATCCTGACATTTCAACTTTTTTAAGTGAAAAGCCACTGAACTTCCGTGCAACAACTGACAAATTTGATGCCTATCAGAACGCAGATTTTGTCATTATCGCAACACCTACTGATTACGATACTAAAACTAATTATTTTAATACCCAAAGCGTTGAAAGCGTCATTCGTGATGTGACCGAGATCAATCCTCAAGCGGTCATGATTATTAAGTCCACCATTCCGGTAGGCTTCACCAAAACTATAAAAGAGAAATTTAATACAGAAAATATTATTTTCTCTCCCGAGTTCTTGCGTGAAGGCAAGGCATTACACGATAACCTTTATCCATCACGTATTATTGTTGGAGAGAAGTCAGAGCGTGCTCAACAATTCGCAGACATGCTGATTGAAGGGGCAATCAAAAAAGACAGTCCTGTTCTGTTTACTGACTCAACCGAAGCTGAAGCAATCAAATTATTTGCCAATACCTATCTCGCTATGCGCGTGGCTTTCTTCAATGAACTGGATACCTATGCACAAACTTTCGGTTTGGATACTCAGCAAATTATTGAAGGTGTCTGTCTGGATCAGCGAATTGGCAACCACTATAACAACCCCTCCTTTGGTTATGGCGGCTACTGCCTACCAAAAGATACCAAACAGTTATTGGCGAACTATAGCCAGGTACCTAGCAATCTGATTCAGGCCATTGTGGATTCTAACCGCACCCGTAAAGACTTCATTGCCGATTCCATTTTGGCAAGGAATCCATCTGTGGTCGGGATTTATCGACTGGTCATGAAAAGTGGTTCAGATAACTTCCGCGCCTCAGCCATTCAAGGTGTGATGAAGCGTCTTAAGGCAAAGGGGGTTGAAGTTATTGTTTATGAGCCGACATTAAAGGAATCTGAGTTCTTTAAATCTAAAGTGATTACTGATTTAGAAGCTTTTAAACAGCAAGCGGATGTGATTATCACCAATCGTCAATCCAAAGATCTGAGTGATGTTGAGGATAAAGTTTATACACGTGATATTTTTGGAGGCGATGAATGAAAATTCTGGTAACTGGATCAGCAGGTTTTATTGGATTTCATGTTTCTAAAAAGCTTTTAGAACGTGGTGATGATGTCGTCGGTTTCGACAACATGAATGACTACTACGATCCAGCTTTAAAACAAGCACGTGTAGATCTGCTAATTCAAACTGCAGAACAGCAGTCAGGGCAGTTCAATTTTATTCATGCCAACCTTGCAGATAAAGCTGCTGTCGAAAAGTGTTTTCAGGAACATCAATTCGATCGCGTGATTCATCTGGCAGCACAAGCAGGTGTACGTTATTCAATTGAAAACCCGATGAGCTATGTGGAAAGTAATATTGTCGGTTTTACCAATATTATTGAAGCCTGCCGCTATGCTAAAACGCCACATCTGACCTATGCCAGCACCAGTAGTGTCTATGGTGCCAACACTACTATGCCTTTTAGTGAAAAGCATGGGGTCGACCATCCAATCCAGTTCTATGCAGCAACAAAGCGCGCCAATGAATTGATGGCACATAGCTATAGCCATTTATTCAAACTACCAACGACAGGGCTGCGCTTCTTTACCGTATATGGTCCTTGGGGCCGTCCGGATATGGCATTATTCAAGTTCACCAAGAATATTATTGAAGGCAAATCCATTCCAGTCTTTAACCATGGCAATCATACCCGTGATTTCACCTTTGTCGCAGACATTGCTGAAGGTGTGATCCGTTCCAGTGACCAGATTGCTGCACCAAATCCAGACTGGGATAGCAATTATCCTGATCCATCAACCAGCAATGCCCCGTTCCGTATCTTTAACATCGGAAATAATTCGCCAGTCAAACTGATTGAATATATCCGTGCCATTGAAAAAGCAGTCGGTAAAGAAGCCATTCTAGACTTACTTCCACTGCAGCCAGGCGATGTACCAGATACATTTGCAGATAGTTCTGCTTTAGAACAAAGCGTAGGTTATAAACCTTCAGTTTCTGTTGAAGATGGCGTAAAGCAGTTTGTTGACTGGTATCGGGATTTCTATCAGGTTTAATAGATTTTTCCAGCCATAAAAAAAAGGACTCAAACGAGTCCTTTTTTACCTGTTTAACTTATTTTACGTAAGTTAACCAGTGTGCATATTTAGGATCTTTACCCTGAACTGCATCAAAGTATGCTTTTTGGATTTGTGTTGTGATTGGACCACGAACACCTTCACCAATTTGACGATCATCGTATTCACGGATCGGTGTTACTTCTGCCGCTGTACCTGTGAAGAATGCTTCATCAGCGATATAGAATTCGTCACGTGTAATACGGCGTTCAACTACTTCATAACCAAGGTCTTTGGCAATGGTAATAATGGTTTGACGGGTAATACCATCAAGCGCACCACCTGCGATGTCAGGCGTATGAATCACGCCATCACGTACCAAGAATACGTTTTCGCCTGAACCTTGACACACATAACCTTGTGGATCAAGAAGCATTGCTTCGTCATAACCTGAGTGTGCAACTTCTTGGTGTGCAAGAATAGACAGCGTGTAGTTACCTGACGCTTTTGCTTTACACATGGTCACGTTAGGGTGGTGGTGAGTAAATGAAGAAGTTTTTACGCGAATACCCTTCGCCATTGCTTCATCACCCAGGTAAGCACCCCAGCTCCATGCAGCAACCACTGCATGAATCGTATTGTCAGTTGCAGCAATACCCAGTTTTTCAGAACCAATAAAGATAATTGGACGTAAATAGCAAGATGCTAATTTATTTTCACGAACAACATCAATTTGAGCTTGTTCTAACGCTGCCTGATCAAATGGAACTTTCATTTGATAAATTTTTGCAGAATTAAGTAAACGTTTGGTGTGTTCTTTCAGACGGAAAATAGCCGTTCCATTCGGGGTTTCATAAGCACGGACACCTTCGAACACGCCCATGCTGTAGTGCAAGGTATGTGTTAATACGTGAGTTTTTGCCTCACGCCAATCTACCAGTTGTCCGTCTTGCCAAATGAAACCATCACGATCAGCCAAATTCATGCCACAAACTCCAATTTTTCACAATTATTCACTATCCAGTGCAAATACTGCACTTGGATCAATCAGTCTTTGCCATAACTTGCAAACGGTCTTTCGGGTATCGTGCCAGTCGCTTGCAGACACTTGCATGGATTGATTTGCAAGGGCTAAGCGGTGGCTCTCGGCGCGTTCACGGAGATAAGCTTGAATCAGAGCAGTCGCATCGTCGCTGGATAAGCAACCTGATTTTGCGGCATCCTCAAGGATTCTTACATTGTCGGAGTAATGGGCGAGATCTTTATTCGTCCCACTCCAAGCTAACACCGCATACTGTGCCATAAATTCGATATCTACGATACCACCTGCATCCTGTTTTAAATGAAAAATCCCATCTTTTTTTTGCTCTTTTGAAGAACCCAGATGATCTTTCATTTTCTGACGCATTTTTAGTACTTCTTCACGCACATGACAGATATCCCGTTTTTGGGTCAAGATATCACAGCGCAATATCTCGAATTTTTTACGTAAACTCATTTCACCTGCGATTGAACGGGCACGTACCAAGGCTTGATGTTCCCAGAGCCAGGCACTCTTAAACTGATACTGTTCAAAGGCTTTCAGACTGGTAACCAATAAACCTGCTTCCCCTGAAGGACGTAAGCGGGTATCAACCTCATAGACCCGACCATCTAAGGTTTGCGTAGTCATCAGCGACATCAGCTTTTGTGCCACACGCATGGCAAACTCAAAACCACTAATTGGCTTCAAGCCGTCTGTGTCGGCCTGTTCATTCATAAAGTGTATAAATACTAGATCCAGGTCCGAGCCATAACCGAGCTCGATACCGCCTACTTTGCCATAACCAATCACGGCAAAAGCAGTATGGTCGACTGAACAACGCTGACCCTCTGCATCTAATGGGAAACCATGCTTTTTCGCCACGATCTGATAGGCTAAATGCAAGGCAGCATTCACAGACACTTCTGCAATATCAGTCAAAGCATCGGATACTTTCATCAAGGGACTTTCTGCCAAGACATCACTGGCAGCAACAGCAAGCACATTGGATTTTTTAAACAGGCGCAATACCCGCATCTGATCTTCCATCTGATCCAGTTCAATACGCAACAACTGCTGACGTAGAGAATCTTCAAGATCCTTGCGCTTTGGTAGCTCAAAATCCATAGACAGGAATTCATCCAGCAGCACCGGATAATGGGTTAATTCTTCACAGATCCACGGACTGACAGTTGCCATCTTGACCAGACGCTGAAGTGCACCTTTACTCTCAATTAACATTACCAGATATACCGTACGGCGCATTACCGATTCCACCAAGGGCATCAGTCGTACCAGTGCTGTCTGCGGATCATCTGACTGCAAAACTGCTTCGATTAAATGTGGCCAAAAAGTTTTTAAACGCTGTAAGGCTTTGGCTGGCAGTTTTTTTAAGGTATTGCTGTTCCAGAACCCATACACCAGATTCCGGGCATTTTCATCTAGCACTGCACTTAACTGCTGTTCTAGTTGGGTAAAACTTGAGAGCTGAGTTTCTGGACCATTCTCTTTAATCAGATGTTCAAACTGGTAAATCACTTTGGCACGTTTCTGATCCAATACCTCCATAAATGCTGCCCAGTCAGCAAAGCCCAATGTATCAACAATGCGTTGGCGAGGATCATCTTCAGTAGGTAATAATTGAGTTTGCTGATCATTCAGTGCCTGAATCGCGTGTTCAACCCGACGCAGGAACAGATAAGCATCTTCCAGTTCCTGTACTGCCTGCTCATCCAGCAATTCAGCATCATCCAGATGATTCAGATTCACCAGACACTGGCGATCCTGCAATTCAAGCTTGGCTCCGCCGTAAATCAACTGGAAAACCTGCACGATAAACTCGACTTCACGAATTCCGCCAGCTCCGAGCTTGATATCATCTTCTATATTCCGGCGTTGTACTTCACGCTCGATCATGGCTTTCATTTCGCGCATGGCTTCAAAAGCACTGTAGTCGACGTATTTACGGAATACAAATGGTCGGGTCATCTCCAGCAATTCATCGCCTTCCGGACTTGGATTGACTATCCGTGCCTTGATCCAGGCATAACGTTCCCATTCACGGCCATGCTGACTGAGATATTTTTCTAGAGCCACATGACTGATTGCTAAGGGTGAACCATCTCCCCAAGGACGCAGACGCATATCAACACGGAAGACAAAACCATCCGAGGTAATATGATCCAGCAGGTAAATCAGCTTTTGTCCCCACAAAATGCAGAACTGCTGCACATCAATACATTTACGCCCATCTGTTTCGCCCTGCTCATCAAAAGCAAAGATCAGGTCAATATCACTAGAAAGATTGAGTTCCTGAGCACCGAGCTTACCCATAGCAATTACGATTAACTCTTGTACCTTGCCGTTATAGCCAATCGGTTGACCATATTTGGCAACTAAGGGAATACGGGCAAAATCTTTGGCGGCACAAATGGTGGCATCAGCAAAATCAGAAAGTTCACGCGTGAGAGTAATAACATCAATGAGCTGATTGGCATCCTGCCAGATCCAGCGAAACATCAGGCGGGCACGCAGAGTACGTAATGTACTCATCCATTGATCTTCATCACTAATATTAGCAAGGGTATCTGTGACAGATTGTTTGATTTGTGCAGGACTTAAAGCATGCTGAAAATGATCAACTGCATAGTCCTGCTGCAACAAGGCAGCGTGTCTGGACAATACCTGCTCGGCATATTGGCTTGCCCTTAAAGTCTTCTGCAATTGTACTTCGTTCATTTCCAGTCCTTGTCACCTGCAAGATTTTTTCTAGTTATAACAGGTGACTGGCAGCGCTGTGAATGCCTTAAATGGAAATTAATTTTTTTCTTTTAATGCACCTGCCGGTTCTGCAAGCGCCAGTGCCTGATGTTCGTTGGTGGCTTTTGGCAGCAATACACTAAAGGTCGTGCCCTGACCTTCTTTAGAGTCTACATAAATTTGACCATGATTCAGGTCGACAAATCGCTTACACAATACCAGACCAAGACCTGCACCTTTTTCATTATCGGTACCTTTCACACTCACCGTCAGATTTGGCTTAAACAGATTTTGAATCTGTTCTTCGGTCATGCCTAGTCCAGTATCCCGCACGCTGATTCTGACCAGTTCGTCTTCAGCTTCAGCTGTCAAAATGACCTGCCCTTGCTGATTGGTTGGGGTAAATTTCAATGCATTGGAGACCAGATTTTGCAGCACTGAAGTAATCATGTTGATATCGGCACTGACTTTGATGCCTTCAGGAATATGATCAATCAGGTCAATTTTTTTCTTCAATGCCAGACTTTTCAGTACATCGCAAACAATTTTACTGGACTGTTTTAGCTCAAAGTTGATCGGATGGTAAACAAAGCGTCCACCTTCGGCCATCGCCCAAGTCAGCAGGCTTTCCAGCAAATTATAAGTCGACTTGGCGTTTTCACAGAGATAATCAGCAATATTTTGGATACTCGATTCATCTAAACTGTCTCGCTCTTCAGCCAAAACTTCAGAAAATCCAAGTAAGCCATGGAATGGTGCACGTAAATCATGTGCAATGATTTGGAAAAATTTAGTCTTACTATAATTTTGCGAGCATTGCTGCTCATATAATTCTTTAAGCTCATTATAGTCCTCATGTAATTTGATCAATCCAACCAAACCATCTGCAAACTCTTGCACGAGTTTGATATCTTCGGGGTCAAATGATGTGTGTTGATGATCAAAAAAGACGGCATGACCAATGGAATGAGTTTCGTCCACCATTAAATTAAAAGAGATAATTCGATTGTGACTTACCCCTAAATTTCGAACGTAATTTGACATCCCCATATATTCAGGGTGGCTTGCATCGATATAAGGTTCAGTATTTAAATAATTGAGCAAATGTAAATCTTTGGGGGTATCAAACGCCCAAAAACCACTTGAGGAGCTATACCAAATATAAGGCTCTTTATGAAAACCTAAAAAGCTTTTTTCAATTTTTAAAATTCGGCGTGCAATTTTGACAAAAGTATCAATCAGGTTATTCGAGGTATACACCCCTAAAATCAAAGACAAACGACAAGCACTCAGCTTTTCTGTATTTTGACCCACCTCTAACAGGTTAAGTTTCATAGACGCCTCTCTTTGAGTTTTAGTAGTTGCATCAGCGACTAAATTTGTACAATCAATAACAAAGTTTATAAAGAGCCTCAACCACAAAATATATCAAGGTGATGAAATTTTCCATACTCGGTATTTTTTTTAATTTCACCTAAAAATCAGTTTTTAGCTAATCTCTTTCACTTTAATTATTCGCTCAATGAATATAAAGCCATGTGCTTTTTCTCTATTTTTTCATGTTGAATTCAATCGCAATAGCCTAAAAATGGGATATCTTGCCAAAAACACAAGAGAAAACCTGAATTATTTCTTAAAGATAGCCTCCTGATCTCATGTTTAACCCCATGCAGCACCCAATGCATTTAACACTTGAACTTAAAAGCGTGCACAACAAAATCTGTTTATTTTGACTCAAAATTTAACATTAAGTCAAAAAACAGGTCCTTTATAAACAGAAACACTACATTGGCAAAAAATGACACGCACATAGTTTTTGTCCAACAATACGACCGATTTAAGTGTAAAAACCTGCTACAAGGTCTCTTTAAATATTCACGTATTCCCAACAACAAGGCATCATTTTCACAACTCTATCATCAAAAAAACGACCCGATAAGGTCGCCTTCCGGATGGAGTTTAAGATTAGTGATCTGAAATTAATGCCACTTGCTGTACATAGTTAAACAGCTTTAGCTTCGATGCTGCAACTTCTTCTTCAGGTGCCTGATTTTTTAGATCACGATGTACGCGCAGATAATGCTGACGTAAGGTATGACGTTCTGTTGCATTATAGGTTTTGGTAAATTCATTAATCGCCGGATCACCATCTTTGACAATACGGTCAACCCAACGTTGTAATTGTGCTGTCTTTTTCAAACCTTGTTTAGGGGTCAGATAAGACAGAATCACGGTTTCATTTTCGTTACGTAGTAATTTACCAATACGGGAGAATTGGCGACGACGTGCTTCATGTGAACTAATTTGCTGAACATCCAGCAAGGCTTCAATCAAACGCTCTTCAACAGGAAGGTTCTTGATTTGTTTCGCACTCAGTTCTGCCAACTGTGCGCCTAAAGCTGCCATTCGCTGAACTGCTTTTTTCTGTTCGGTTTTACTTGCGCGTCCCTCTAAAGATTCGAAATCTTCTTCAGTTAAACTGCTCGGTCGACGTGCCACGATTAATCTGCCTCATAAAATTTTGCCGCAAACAGTGCCTGAATTTCAGATAAAGCTTTTTCTTCATCTGCTCCTTCAAGCACCAAGCGTAATGTTGTGCCTTTGCCCGCTCCTAGCATGAGCAAGGACATGATATTTTTTGCATCAACGAGCTTGTCACCCTTACCAATCTGAATATTGGAACGAAATTTGGTGGTGACTTCAATGAGCTTACCCGATGCACGCGCATGTAAACCCAATTTGTTAATTACGTCAACCGTCGTATCAATCATGACCAGTGCTTCATTTCTCGGTGGAGGACTTGAACAGACCATTTTGCCTCAAGCGCTTTTTTTAGTCTATCCACAATATAAACAGAACGATGTTGACCACCGGTACAACCTACAGAAACTGTGATGTAGTGACGGTGCCCTTCAGAAAAAGCCGGCAGCCATTTTTCCAAAAAATGGTAAATATCCTGGAACATGTCTTCCACCTGCTCACTCTTTTGAAGGAAAGTCTGTACAGGCTGATCCAGTCCGGAAAATTTACGCAGTTCCAGATCCCAGTGTGGGTTGGGCAGATGACGCACATCAAAGACATAATCGGCATCCAATGGAATACCATGCTTGTAACCAAAGGACTGTAAAATCAGAATCAGGTTATCTGTCTGACCGAGCTTATGCAGCAGGGTATGCTTCAGGTCATGCACACTTTTGTCAGAAGTATCGATATGTACCGTTGAGCGCAACTGGATCGGAAGCAAAAGTAACTTTTCTTCCTGAATGCATTCATTCAGACTTTTAAAACGTGCAGCCAGTGGATGTGGACGGCGTGAAGCACTGAAACGTGCAATCAGCTCCTGATCCTGGGTGGTCAGATAAATGACATCGACTGTGCCATGCTGTTGCAGCTGTTCGAAGACATGATCAAACTCTTGCAGATCAGCCCGGGTACTACGAACATCCACCCCTAACGCCAACTGTTCCAGATTATTTTCCTGATCCAGTTTCGCTACAATTTCAGGAAGCAGTGCCAGCGGCAGGTTATCGATACAGTAATAACCCAGATCTTCCAGCACCTGCAAGGCAGATGACTTACCTGAACCAGATTGGCCTGTCACAATTAAGATGCGCTTCATGCACTGCTACCCTATTAATGACTTGCAGAATATTTCACCTGCAAATTGTCGATCAAACGTGTCTTACCCAGTTTCGCCGCAATGAATAACACAAGATCCTGATTAAATTCATTAATCTTTTGTAATTCTGGCGTACGTACCTCAATATAATCTACCACAAATCCGGCATCAGTGAGTGTCTGACGAATGTCAGTCAACACTGCATCCAATGCTGCACCTTCATGCAACTGCTGCTCCGCTGCTTTTAAGCTACGGTAGATAGTTGGCGCAGTCTGGCGTTCCTGCTCAGTCAGATAACCATTCCGTGAACTCAACGCCAAACCATCTTCAGCACGCGCAATCGGCACCCCAATCACTTCCAGTGGAATATTCAAGTCTTGTACAAATTGGCGAATCACTGCCAGCTGCTGGTAATCTTTTTCACCGAAGAAAGCATAGCTTGGCTGAACTATGTTAAACAATTTTGTCACAACGACTGCCACACCATCAAAATGACTTGGACGCTGCAAACCACACAGGTCATTGGTGATATCAGATACGCTGATATTGGTCAGACGTGGTTTATTGCCATACATCTGTTCGACGGTTGGTACAAAGACGATGTCACAACCTACTTCAGCGAGTAATTGCTGATCCTGCTCCAAGGTACGTGGATAGTTATCAAAATCTTCGTTTGGCCCAAACTGAATCGGATTCACAAAGATACTGACCACCACCACATCACATAATTTACGCGCTTCACGCACCAGATTTAGGTGACCTTGGTGCAGATTCCCCATAGTAGGTACAAAGCCAATAATTTTACGTGCTGAACGAGCCGGGTTTAACGATGCTGCCAAACCCTGGATTGTAGTTTCTGTTTTCATCTTATAACTCAACCTGGAAGGTATGTTCAGGTGCAGGGAATGAGCTGTCTAGTACGGCAGCATGATAGGCCTTAAATGCATCCAGGATTGCATTGGCACCTGATTGTTCTTTCATAAAGTTACGTACAAATTTGGCCGTATGACCAAAGTTCAGGCCCAGCATGTCTTGCACCACAAGTACTTGGCCATCTGTATCTACACCCGCGCCAATACCAATCACTGGAATTTCCGGGAATAGCTCAGCAACTTCTTTACCAAGTTGTGCAGGCACACATTCAAGCAATAACAAGGCAGCACCCGCCTCAACCACAGCCTTACAGTCAGCAAGCAGCTGATCAGCCGCTGCTCGGCTACGTGCCTGTAATTTATAACCGCCAAAAACATTCACCGATTGTGGTGTCAAACCGAGGTGTACACAAACTGGAATACCATTACGTGTCATGACCTGCACGGTTTCAGCCAGCCATGCACCACCTTCCAGCTTGACCATCTGAGCACCAGCCTGCATCACAGTACGGGCGCTTTGCAATGCATCATTCAATGTGGCATAGCTCATGAATGGCAGATCCGTCAGAATAAAGGCATGCTGATTCGCACGGCGCACTGCAGCAGTATGATAGGCCATATCAGCGACTGTCACTGGCAAAGTAGAATCATGACCCTGAATGGTCATGCCCAGAGAATCCCCGATCAGAATAGTATCTACTTCGGCAATTTCCATGGCTTTGGCCATGCTGGCATCGTAGCAGGTCAGACAGGAGAATTTACGGCCGTCCGCCTTGAATCGTCTTAAGTCACTCAGACTGATCATGAAGCTGTTCCTCTCTTATTGACGTTCTCGCGAACATACCAATAACTAAAAATTAAATATTTGCCCAATTCGTGCGATCAAGGATCGTCAAGGTTGATTGTTTTACGATGTTTAGGTCTTTTAATGCTTGTCCATTCAGCTGTAATTCAGTATCAAGATCCAACAACGGCAATAATACAAAATCGCGTTCCATTACACCGACATGCGGCACAGTCAAACGCTCATTCTGAATACGTTCATCACCGTAGATGAGCAAGTCCAGATCTAGCGTACGTTCACCCCAGTGACGTAAACGTACCCGGCCTGCTTCCTGTTCCAATGCCTGTAGACGATCCAGCAGATCAAGTGGTGCCAGATCCGTGATCAACTGCACCGCAGCATTATGATAATTCGGCTGATCCTGTGGACCCATTGGTGGACTTTGATACAGATGTGAAACTTTTACAGCGCCCAGTGTTGCCAGCTTTTGTACCGCTTCGGCCATAATCTGGCGTGAATCACCAAGATTACTACCTAAGCCAATATAAGTAATAGTCATTGTGTCGGTCCAAAAACAACTTGGCTTAAATCACGCTGTACACGCTTACGCTTCATAATTGGATGATCTGGTCCAATCTCACCGTTGGCACTGGCTGCTGCATGGGAAACCGATCTGGTTTCTGCTGCCTGTTTAGGCTTACGGGTACGACGACTACGTGGTTCTGGCTCATTGACCAATGGCTCAATTTCAGTGGTTTCCTGAGCAGCCAGACGCTGTTCCAGATGCTCTTCCTGAGTCGCTTTACGACGGCTCTTGGCTCTCTGACGGTTATACTGTGCAATCGCACGTTCTTTTTCATCACCGCCCATTTGCTGATAAGCATCCCACCAGCTGCCCATGCCCTGCGCCGTTTCATCACCTGATTTTTCACGGAGTAACAGGAAGTCAAAGCCGGCACGGAAACGCGCATGACCAGACAGCGCTTCAATTTGCTGTGGTTTTGGATTCAACAGACGGGTCTGCATTTCCCAAACCTCACGAATAAAGGTTTCCGCAAAACGTGGAATGATGGTACGGGTTGCCTGACGCTTTAACACGTCCAAGCCGGCTTGAGCACGTGCTTCAGCAGGTATAATGCCTTTACTCAGGTAGAAATCACAACGTTCCAGGAAGGGCTTCCATAATAATACCGCATAGAAGAAAGCTGGATTAATCGTCTTGCCAATCGAGATGCGTTGATCGGTATTGGTCGCAGCACGTTCAATAAACGGCGTGATTTCAGGTTTAATCTCTGCAAACAGCTGACGCCAGATCCCAAAGTCAATCAGCATTGGTAATACGCGGTTTAGATGGCCCATGGTGAACAGCTTCTGCGACTCATCATAAAGACGATGCGGAGAGACATCACGAAGCAGCTGGGTCATCTCTGGCGTAAAGATATCCAGAATCGCTTCATCAATATTGAAGTTTAATTTTGCTGCAAAACGCAATGTACGCAGCATACGGACTGGATCTTCTTCAAACCGGAGCGTTGGATCACCCAGCAGACGCAGGGTTTTGTGTTTAATATCATCTACTGCATTGCAGAAATCCAGCACGATGCCTTTACGTGGCTGGTAATACATTGCATTAATCGAGAAATCGCGGCGAGCAAAGTCCTGCTCAATCGTACCCCAGTTATTGTCACGCAGAATCATGCCTTGAGCCGAAGTCACGGCCTTTTTCGGCGGTGCACGGAAAGTCGCAACTTCTACCAGTTCGCGACCAGAATAGACATGAGCCAGTTCAAAACGACGTCCGATAATACGGCAACGTCGCCCGAATACTTCTTTGACCTGAGCGGGAGTTGCGTTAGTGACAGCATCGAAATCTTTAGGGTTCAAGCCCAGCATCAGATCTCGTACACTACCACCAACAATATAAGCTTCATAGCCAGCCTTGTTTAAGGCATCAATCACATCGAGGATATAAGAAGGTAATTGAGCGGTTGATAAACCACATTTTGACGCGCGCAAAGTTTGCAAAAGACGCTGTCTCCTACGTCTGAACGTAAAATTCTAAGATGACGCTAATCATATCGCTTACACAGCTAAAGGGCAATTTGATTATGTCAATCCTGCGCATAGCAATGATTGAGAATTCACTTTAAATTTACATGATTTACAGTGCCAGTCGAGCCTGATTTTTAGCAAATAGTACCGGGCCAATTCCCTTGACCAGCTGAATATCTTCAACACGTTTAAACTTGCCATGCGTGTTGCGATATTCAATGATCGCTTCTGCTTTCTTCTGACCAATGCCATGCAGCTGCTGCAACTGCTCAACCGTAGCGGAATTCAGTCGAATCTTGTCTGCACTGGAAACTGCGGAAAGCTCTGGTTTTGCCAGATAGTGATTGCTATGCTTTTGAATAGTCTGATTCTGCTGTTGCTTAAGCCGGGCATCGTATTGTTGCTGTTTAGCCTTCCAGTCGGCATAACTTTCATTCTGAGCAGCCGCTGCAAACGAACTGCCCAGTACAGATAAAATTGTGAGGAGGATGCTAATCAGTCCTCTGCTGATTGGCTGAAGTTTTATTATTTTCATGCGTGGCCCGTTGTTTTATTTCTTGTTTCGCCTGTTCCCACAACTGATCCAATTCAATCAGTGACAGGTCTTCTATATTCAGATTCTGTTGTGCTGCCTGATGCTCCATCAAGGCAAATCGAGTACGGAATTTATGGATGGTACCTAATAACGCCATCTCACTCGAGATGCCAAGTTTACGACCAACATTTACCAGTGAAAATAAGCAATCACCAAATTCTTCCAGAATTTCGTCGGAATTCTGTCCCGCCCTTGCCTCTTTGAATTCACCCAGCTCTTCTTCAAGCTTAGCAAATGCACCCTCTATATCAGGAAAATCAAAGCCAATCTTCGCGACATTTTTCTGGATTTCATCCGCTTGTACCAACGCCGGTGCATGTTTCACCTCATCCAGACGGGAACGCGGCTTACCCTGTTTTTCTTGTGCCTTAATCTGCTTCCAGAGTACAGATACATCTTCAGGACTAAGTTTGGAAAACTGTTCAGCCTGAAATACATGCGGATGACGGCGGATCAATTTATCACTAATAGCCTGTACCACATCCTGAAAATTAAAGGCCCCTTGCTCACTGTACATCTGCGACTGAAAAACCACTTGTAACAACAGATCACCAAGCTCATCACGTACATCTTCGGCCTTACCGGAACGAACAGCCGCTTCAACTTCATACGCCTCTTCAATTGCATAACGCGTTAATGATTCAGGCGTCTGCTGCTGATCCCAAGGACATTTTTCACGTAGTTCACGCATGATGCTCAGTAATTGTTCCACCTAAAAACCTCTTTATCTTATCGGACCATAAATAACTTTTGCTCAATGTTTGTTATGCTCTAAAAACAATCAACATGGAGGTGAGCTCAATGCACAGTATCTTTATTAGCGGTGCAGCACAAGGAATCGGTGCTGCGGTTGCTACCCTATTTTGCCGCGAAGGTTATAAGGTTGGTATTTATGATCTGAATATGAGCCTTGCCGAACAACTGGCTGAACAGCTTGGACCAAATGCACACGCTGGCCATCTGGATGTTGCCAGTTATGAGTCCTGGCAAACCGCCTTACAGGATTTTAATGCCTGGGCAGGTAGGATCAATATTCTGGTCAATAATGCCGGTATTCTCTATTCAGGAAATTTTGAAAAGACCCCTATTGAAGCACACCACCGCACAGTCGATATTAATATTAAAGGTGTCATCAATGGCTGTCATGCGGCTTTCCCTTTTCTGGAGCGTGCTGCCTTTGCCCGGGTCATTAACCTTTCCTCTGCTTCTGCGATCTATGGTCAGGCTGATCTTGCTTCCTATGCCACCAGTAAATTTGCCGTACGAGGACTGACTGAAAGTCTGGATATTGAATGGCACAAGCATGGTATTCGGGTCATGGATGTGATGCCACTTTTTGTGAGCACTGCAATGGTTCAGGATATGCAGGCAGAAAGCATCAAAAAAATGGGCGTGCATTTGAGTGCGGAAGATGTCGCCCAGGATATTTTAAAACTGGTACAGCGCAAGGACAGTTTACTGGTGCCTACCCATCAGCCCGTCGGTTTTAAAAGCCAGTTTTTATACCATCTGTCACGTTTAAGTCCGCAGTTTGTGAATCGTATGAGTAATCTGCTGATTGCCCGGAAATCCTGATTTTTATATCACCCTGTTGATGTTACAGGATGCTGGTAAATCTGAATCTGTGGAAAACTAAAACCACGACAGGACTGCTCAGCCTGCCATGCCACGCTGAGCACACAATCACCAAGTATATAATTCTGAAATGCAAAAACACCAAGCTGCTTATGCTGACACAAACCGCCCTGCTGCTGTGGATGCACCAGAGTATTAAGCTCATTCAGGTTCATACGAATACCCAGACCATGTGCTTTTAACACCGCTTCTTTGGTGGTCCAGACCTTAAACCAATATTCAGGATCACAGTCCAATTGTTGCCAGGTCGCATATTCTTCAGGGTGAAAGGCATGCTGTGCCAATGCATCAAAACGAACTTTACGGCTGAGCTCTTCAACATCCACTCCAAGCTCTTTGACAGTCTGGCTCATGGCAAGTGCATAAAAATTCTGGCTATGACTATGATTAAAGGCAATATCTGAGTGGTCTTTGAGATAAGGTTTACCATGGTCTGTACGTGCAAGATCATGATCGCAAATCGAGAAATTCAAAGCACTGGATAAATACTGATTTCGCAACTGAACAATGTGTTGTTTACGTTGCTGGAGATATGCTTGACGCGTTAGTCCGTCAGATGCGGCTTGAACCGGCAGTTTGTTTAAATCAATTCGAATCTGACGCATTACATGGTCCTTTATTGCTAAAGTGAATTATAAAACAGTTCACACCTCAATGGTTAAAGCATAAAAAAGCCTGCTATTGCAGGCTTTTTTATTTCATTCAAATACAGATTAACCGCGTTTGAATTTTTTCTCAGCTTTCTTGAATTTCTGAACATAACGACGCTTACGCGCTGCAGTACGTTCGTCCACTTGTGACTTACGGCCTTCAAATGGGTTTTCAGAAGTTTTAAATTCGATTTTTACTGGTGTACCTTCAAGTTTATACACTTTACGGAATACGTTCTCCAGGTAACGACGGTAATCCGCAGGCGTCTTATCAACTTTGTTACCATGAATCACAATTGTTGGAGGGTTTTGACCACCAATATGCGCATAACGCATTTTAATCGCACGGCCACCCACTTTTGGTGGATGATGCGCTTCAGTGGCATCTTGCAGAATCTGGGTGATTTTTGCAGGAGATACTTTCAAATGCGAAGAATCATAGGCGCGGTGGATAGAAGGATAAAGCTCACCAACACCAGTACCATGTAACGCAGAGATCAAGTGAATCTTCGCCCATGGAATGAAGTCAAAACGACGTTCAACATCCAGCTTACACTGCTTACGATCATATTCGGACATGTTGTCCCATTTGTTGATCGCAATCACCATGGCACGACCCGCTTCAATCGCATAACCGATCAAGTGCAAATCCTGCTCTACAATGCCTTCACGTGCATCAACAACGACAACAACCACGTGAGCATCTTTCATCGCCTGCAAAGTTTTCACGATTGAGAATTTCTCAATCATCTCATCGACTTTACCTTTACGACGTACACCTGCGGTATCGATCAAGGTGTATTTACGGCCATCGCGTTCGAATGGGATGTAAATCGAGTCACGTGTTGTACCTGGCTGGTCAAATGCAACCACACGCTCTTCACCGAGTAAACGGTTGACCAGAGTTGATTTACCAACGTTTGGACGACCAATAATTGCTAAACGCAAGCCAGTATTCTTGTCGTGCTCATCTTCAGCCTCATCTTCAGGCACATCAACAAGTACTTCTTCAAGCATCTGCTGCACACCACGACCGTGACTTGCCGCCACCTGCATTGGCTCACCCATGCCGAGTTTATAGAACTCAACTAGTGCTGCCTCTGCGTGTACGCCATCCACCTTATTTGCAACAAGGAAGACTTTTTTACCCAAAGTACGCAGCTCACGGGCAATCTGTTCATCCGATGCCAACAATCCGGCACGTGCATCGACCACAAAGATGATCATATCTGCTTCATGAATTGCAGTTTTAGACTGCTCTGCCATGTAAGAGTCGATACCACCTTCGTTCTCACCGATACCACCAGTATCAACGACAATGAAGGATTTATTTTGATAGACAGCATCGCCATATTTACGGTCGCGTGTCAGACCTGCAAAGTCTGCCACCAATGCGTCACGGCTCTTGGTTATCTGGTTGAACAGAGTTGATTTTCCGACGTTCGGACGACCAATGAGCGCAATTACGGGTTTCATAGATTAACCTTTATTCAATATCAGGCTGTCTAAAAATGGCCTGAACATCAGAAAGTTCTGGAAGAAAATGGGAATAGGATTAAAGCCTAAAATAAATAAAAACACGGGGCATTGAATATTCAATCACCCCGCGTAAAAAAATACGGTTGGCTTATTTTAGCATAAGCCACAGAAAAATTAACGATTCTGCCAGATACTGTAAGCACCCTTACGTGTCGATACATAGAGCTGGTTGTCGATCACACGCAGTGTGCGAACTTCACCAGAAGTCTTGGAACGACCAATAATCTGCCCAGTAGATGGATCAATCAGATGTAATACACCATCCAGGTCACCAACTACCAGATCACTACCTAGCATTACCGGGTTGCTCAACTGACGGTTTAGCAACTGGTCATTTTCCCAGAGTTTTTGGCCTGAAGTAATTTCATAGGCGGTGATTTTACCATCAGTCTGGGCAACAAAGACACCATTACCCACCACTTCTGGACGCTGGATACTGCTGGCATCTTCACTCCAGATGACCTGTTGTGAAGCCAGATCAAGCACAGTCACCTGACCTTGATAACTTGTCGTTACTGCAAACTGTCCAGCCACTACCGGTTCACCATCAATGTCATTCAGACGTTGAATATCGGAGCGACCATCAGACACCGCCACACGGCGCTGCATTTTTGGCACACCCGTAATTGCATCTAGCGCATAAATATAGCCATTCGCTGAGGCAATCAGCACATGACGTGGGTCAAGTGCTACAGGTGCCGCCATACCACGGAGGCTGAATTGTACATTAGGTAGCTTATAAGTCCACACCTGTTTACCAGTGCTGACTTCATGAGCGAAGACCATACCATCATTCGCTACGGTAATCACACGGTCTGCATGCACTAAAGATTGCGCAATAATAGCACCTGATAATTGAGCTGCCCAACGTTGTTCGCCAGTCTGCTGATCTAAAGCAAACAGCTGACCTTTGGTATTGCCGGCAATCACCAGACCAGAAGCTGCTTCCACACCTGCGCTTAAGCCCGCCTTAGACACTTTCTTCTGCCAAAGACGTTGTTTGCCTTGATAAGCAGAAATTTCACCATTTGGATTAACGGCAAAGACCACACCGTTGTCTGCATCGAGGCGTAAACGTAATGGATCTGCTTCATCAGTAGAAGAAACACTGCTAGAAAATACAGGAACCAGTGATTTTGACTGTGCAAGTTTAGGGAGTGGATTTGGCTTGGCTTCTTCCACTTTAATGGTTTTACCCGCACAACCTGCCAGGGCAAGGGTCAAGACGGTTAAGGCACAGGTGAGTTTGTATTTTCTATTCATTCAGTTTCTTCCGCTTGTGTATCTATAATCGGGCGCTCAATTTCAGGATCATCGACCAATACGCCAACACTTTCTAGTTTAATTTGTAAAATCTGACGTTCTTCTTTGCGTTCTACCAAAGCATCCCATGCACTTTGATACACTTTCTTGGCATTTTCAATATCATTTTTGGCAACGTAGATATCTCCACGTGCTTCATCCGCAGTTGCTTTAAAAGCAGGCTCATTCACCGCCTCTAAAGTTTTCAGTGCTGCATCATATTTTTTCTGTGCCAGCTGGGCATAGGCCAGACGAAGTTTAACCACCTGTACCAGACCTGCATCATCCACCTTGGAGTTCTCAACTTTCTTCAGTGCACGTTCAGCTGCTGCATAATCTTCTTTGTCATATGCCAGTTTTGCCATCACTAGCTGCGTCTGAATCGCTTGTGCTGAGTCAGGTGCTTCCTTGACAATCTTGTCCGCAGTATCAGACAGTTTAGCAAATGCATCGCCCTGAGTAGAACCTGCATCATCCATTAACTGCTGTACCTTGGCGGTTTGCTTCTGCGACTCCGCCAGGTTTTTCTTCTGCCAATATTCCCATCCAAAAAAGGCAATCAGCGCAACCAGAATCCCGGTAATGATTGAAGAACCATACTTCTTTGTGAAGTATTTCAAACTTTCAAGTTGATCATCACCACCAATTGCGCTCATGTGATTACCCCTTTCCTTATGTCTTATCGATTATTTTGAAGAAATTTTAGTTGTGAAGAATGCCACAAAATCAGTAAATGGAACATCTGACTGCTCTGCCGTTGCCAGCTCTTTTACGGTAAAGGTCTGAGCTTCAAGTTCACGCTCACCGATAATTGCAGCATAGATCGCACCAGACTGATCTGCCTTTTTCATTTGTGATTTCATTGAACCTTGTGAGCCAACTTTCAGACGAATGCTGCTTCCTGCCGCTTCTAACTGGTCACGGATCTGCTCAGCCAATACCAGTGCCTTACCTTGAGAAGCAGGATCTGCCACCAGGAATACTTCGCAATCACGTACAGATGTGTTGTCTTCAACTTGCTCAAGTAGAAGTAACAAACGCTCCATGCCCATTGCAAAACCAACTGCTGGTACAGACTGATCTGCCTTACCTTTTAACTGACCAACCAGACCATCATAACGACCGCCGGCACAGACTGTACCTTGAGAACCCAGATGAGTCGTCGTCCATTCAAATACGGTTTTGTTGTAATAATCCAGACCACGTACCAGCTTCTGGTTAATGACAAAGCTCACGCCTGCATCAGTCAGGTATTGCTGTAACTGGTTGAAGTGCGCCAGTGTTTCTTCGCCCATAAAGTCATGCAGTTTAGGTGCATTTTCCAGAATAGACTGGGTTTTAGCATCTTTAGAATCCAGAATACGTAACGGGTTTGTGGTTAAACGGCGCTGAGAATCTTCATCTAAATGAGTTTTATGCGCTTCCAAAAACTCAACCAATGCCGCACGGTATGCAGCACGTTCATCCGACTCGCCTAGTGTATTGAGTTCCAACTGAACTTTATCGGCAACGCCCATACGTTTCCATAAACGCGCAGTCATCAGAATCAGTTCAGCATCTTGATCTGGTGTCGCCACACCAAAAGTTTCCACACCAAACTGGTGGAACTGACGGTAACGACCTTTTTGTGGTTTTTCATAACGGAACATTGGTCCGATATACCACACTTTCGGCGTTGCACCACGCAGTAGATTATGCTCCAGCATGGCACGTACACAGCCTGCAGTTCCTTCAGGACGCAGCGTCAAAGACTCAGGCGGATTGCCTTTGTCCAGGAAGGTGTACATTTCTTTTTCAACGATATCCGTGGCATCACCAATCGAACGTTTAAACAGATTGGTCTGTTCAACTATCGGCAAACGAATTTGTTGATAACCATAGGCATCCATCAGGCCTGACAAATACTGTTCAAGACGTCTCCAAGCTGGGGTTTGCGTTGGGAGAATGTCATTAAAACCTTTGATTGCGACGATTGAACTCATGATCTACTCAGGAAAACTTGTACGAATAATTTCTTTAGATTTAGCTTCTTCAAGCTCGGAAACACGTTGACGAACCATAGCTTCGATTTCATCAACCAGTTGATTGGTATCAATTAAGTGGCTCTTTTCACCATTACGATACACCAGTGAGCGTGGACTTGCACCTACTACACCAATGTCGGCTTCTTTGGCTTCGCCCGGACCATTTACTTTACAACCAATCACCGATACGTCCATTGGGGTACGAATATCTTCAAGACGTTCTTCAAGTGATTGCATCACTTTAATCACGTTAAATTCCTGACGTGAACAGCTCGGACAGGCAATAAAGTTAATCCCGTTAGAGCGAAGACCCAGTGATTTCAGAATATCAAAACCAATTTTGACTTCTTCTTCAGGTTCAGCAGCCAGAGAAATACGCATAGTGTCACCAATGCCTTCCATCAGCAAACCACCCAAAGCAATCGCAGACTTCACCGAACCTGTACGGTAGATACCGGCTTCAGTTACACCTAGGTGGAGTGGGTTATCAATTTGTTGTGACAACAAACGATAAGCATCCATGGTCAGAAACACATTCGATGCTTTGACTGACACTTTAAATTCATGGAAATCTAAACGGTCTAAAATATCGATATGACGCATGGCCGATTCAAGCAGTGCTTCACCCGTTGGCTCACCATATTTCTTTTGGATATCTTTTTCCAGTGAACCGGCATTGACACCAATACGCATAGAAATATCGTTATGACGCGCAGCTGCCACAACTTCACGAATCTTCGCTTCAGAACCGATATTACCTGGGTTAATGCGCAAACAATCTGCGCCCAAGTCAGCTACTGCTAAAGCAATTTTATAATCAAAATGAATGTCTGCCACCAAAGGTACATTCACCTGCTTACGGATTTCACCAAAGGCTGCCGCAGCTTCCATACTTGGTACAGAAACACGCATGATGTCGGCACCAGCATCCACACAACGCTGGATCTGTGCAACCGTTGCAGCTACATCACAGGTTTCGGTATTGGTCATACTCTGGATGCTGATCGGCGCATCACCACCGACATAAACAGAACCAACACGAATCTTGCGAGTTGGACGGCGTTGAATCGGATTCACAATCATGATTTGCTTCTACTCTCTTGCCATTAACGTGATAAACGGAATTCTGCTTTTCCGTTTACAGTATATGGTGACAATGAAATATTTTCGTTGTTCAGGGTCATGGTCACAGCAGTTGCATCATCTAGGCGGATTTGAAATGGTGTTTCACCATTTAAATCTAGCGTTGATGCCTGACGACCAGTCGCCAGAACCTTACCTGTTGAGTCAACAATATGAACTGAAGTAGGACGGCTAAATTCAAGTTTTAGCTGATCACCAGACACTGCTGCATTAGAGTCCAAATTAATGATTTCAACGTCAGATACCTGAGTGATCACTTCTGGTTCTACTTCAGCGCTACTATTGCCTGACCAGTTCTGGATCATCGCAACTAATGCACCTAAAACTGCTAATGCTACTAATGCGATTAAACCGCGTTTCAACCATTTACGGTTACGGTCACGATTAGAGCCTGGCAATTTACCCATAATCTTGATTGGGGAATTATTCAGGGCATGATTCGGCAACAGACCGGTATCATTGGCATAAATTTCATCAAAACGCTGAATGATATTTGATGCATCCACACCTAAGAACTTCGCATAAGTACGATAATAACCCTTGATAAAGGTCGCTTCCGGTAAAGCTTTATAATCATCCTGTTCCAGCGCAGTCAAAGTTTTGACTGGAATATTCAGTTCACTTTCGACATCTTCCAGTTCAAGTTTCTGGTTGATACGAATCTGGCGCAAGTACTCACCTGGACGTTGAACATTTCCTAACGCGTTTGGCGCTACGCTCGAATTATTCGATGGTGAATTAGGATTTACTTCCATACGGCCTCAGTACTGTACTGTAATTGCAAATAACGTTGGTATTCCGGGCTTTCAGGGAATAAGGCACGTAATTGGTTCACCAATACTTGCATGCCCATTTGATCACCCTCGGCACGCGCAGTACGAATGCCGATCCAGAGCGCACGGGCACCCTGGTTTTTCTGTCCCACTGAACGTACAAATTGTTGATACATATTCGACGCTGCCGGGAACTGCTGATTCAGATAAAAAATCTCTGCCAACTCTAACATTGAAAGATAAGAATCGCGATTGGCTTGCAGGGCCTGTTTGAATGATTTTTCGGCATTTGCCAGATCACCCTGTTTCAGATAAATCCGCCCCATATTCTCAAGTGCAAGATAACGCTGATCATAGCCTAGAGTCGCACCTGCAATTGCAAACTGCTCAATCGCGTCATTATAGCGTTCGAGCTGATACAAATAGGTGCCGTAATTGTTACGTGCCTGTGCATTTTTAGGTTCAGCTGAAATCGCGCGCTTAAAATAAGTTTCGGCACGATCCAAATTCAGCTTACTACCTTCCTGCTGCAGTAAAACGCCCATCATAATATTAGCTTGAGCATCACGTGAATTAATTTTAAGCGCCTCATCTAACGCTCTTTTTGCTGAATCCAGATCACCGGTCTTCAAATATTCGACTGCCAATTGAGTACGCACCTGGGTCGCTTTTTTAGGATCCTTTTTACCCACTTCTGCTGTTTGACAGCCAGATAAAGCAATAGAAACACATACTGTTGAAATAAAAGCAATTTTAGATGTCAGATTTTTCAATTGGCGACCTCTTGTTATCCTTGCGAGCGCATAATCTCATTGGATTGCGCGATTTTTTTCTTCCATTGTTCAGCACGGCGAGTCCGGTCAGCAACCTGCCCAACCAGCTGTCCACACGCTGCATCGATGTCATCACCACGTGTCTGACGAATCGTACACACAAAACCGGCATCAGACAAAGTTTTTTGGAAAGAAATAATGCGGTTACGGCTTGAGCGGCCATATGGCGCATGCGGGAAGGGATTAAATGGAATTAAATTAATTTTACTTGGAAGATTTTTCAATAATTTAATCATTTGCTGTGCGTGCTCTGGATGATCATTCACACCATCAAGCATCACATATTCAATCGTGACGTGTTTACGTGAACTTTCATTGCCATCTTTCGCGATATAACGCTGACAAGCGGCAATCAACTGCTCTAGCGGATATTTTTTATTGATTGGAACAAGTTCGTTACGCAATTCGTCATTTGGTGCGTGTAAAGAAATTGCCAAAGCAACATCAATATCTTTGACCATTTGATCAATTTTCGGCACAACACCTGATGTAGACAAGGTCACACGGCGTTTAGACATACCATATGCGAAGTCATCTAACATGGTACGCATTGAATTTAACACGGCGTCGTAGTTCAAGAGAGGTTCGCCCATTCCCATCATCACCACGTTCGTTACCGAACGTTCACGCTCAAGGACTGGCACATCTTCCATGTACGAGTAGTTTGCCATCCACAGCTGACCAATGATTTCAGCTTGAGTTAAGTCACGTTGGAAACCCTGTTTACCAGTTGAACAGAATGAACAATCCAGCGCACAACCCACTTGTGAAGAAATACACAAGGTACGACGTAAACCACTGCGGTGTTCGGCAGGAATTAAAACAGTTTCGACCAGTGAGCCCTCGCCTTCACCGACACGGAATACCCATTTTCGAGTACCGTCTTTAGAATAATTTTTATGCACTACTTCTGGTGCTTTAATTTCACAAATCTTTTCCAGTTTTTCACGCAGCTTGCCTGAGATATTGGTCATCTCAGCAAAATCAGTCACAAAAAATTGGTGAATCCACTTCATCACCTGCCCGGCACGAAACTTCTTCTCACCCATATCTTCGAAGAATTTTTCCATTTGCGGACGTGACATGCCAAGTAAGTTCACTTTCTCGACAGCCTGTTGCTGTGCTGGAGCGGATGGAGTGTGTTGCTGTGCCTCAGAAACTGCTGATACAGCGACTGCTTCAGTACTCATGTGTATTACCTAAACCATGTCTAAAGATGAAAGGAGAAGCTCAATATCTGAGCAAAGAATTATTCAGGGAATAAAAAAACCAGATAAGTATAATAACACTTATCTGGCTTGAATACTGCGAATTAACGAGTACGTGGAGCAATCTCAGTTTGAGCGAAGAAGTAGTTAACTTCACGGTCAGCAGATGCTACAGAGTCAGAACCGTGAGCAGCGTTTTCGTCGATGCTTACAGCGAAGTCTGCACGGATTGTACCAGGAGCAGCTTCTTTAGGATTCGTTGCGCCAAGGATTTCACGGTGAGCAAGAACTGCGTTTTCACCTTCAAGAACTGAAACAACAACTGGACCAGAAGTCATGAATGCAACTAGGTCAGCAAAGAAACCACGCTCTTTGTGCTCAGCGTAGAAGCCTTCAGCTTCAGCTTGAGTCAAGTGTTTCATTTTAGTTGCAACGATTTGAAGGCCAGCTTTTTCAAAACGAGCGAAGATTTCGCCTACAACGTTTTTAGCAACTGCGTCTGGTTTTACGATAGATAAAGTACGTTCGATAGCCATGATAGGCTCCTTGAGTCATATTGTTGACAGAAATTTTGGCGCATTATACCGAGATAATGGGCAATTTTCTGCTTTTCATCTGTAAAAAAGTCGGTTTTTTGAAAGCCGCGCTTAACGTGCTTCGTCAATCCATGCCATTTGAATGGCTTCTAAAAGTCCTTCAGTAGACTTGGTCGGGTCATCTTCAAATTCAGGCAAGGCACACACCCAAGCATGTAAATCAGTAAAACGAATCCATTGCGGATCCACGTCCGGGTATGCTTCATACAGTTCAATTGCGATATCGAGAGTATCAGTCCAACGTAAACCCATATCTATTCCTAATAGCCATTTGCTTCGATGTGGTACTTTAGCAAATCTGGCAGAATCTGCGAGTGTTTAGCGGTTCCAGATCTATATTTTTACAACACAATATTCAAGAAGGGGGCTAGAGATATAAAACTTACCGCCACAGTTACACCAATAACAGCCCCCATCGCTACATCACTCGGATAATGCAGACCCAGTATCATTCGTGAGGCTGCGACCAACACAGTAAAAGGCAGCATTAAAATCAATAGAAATGGAACTGCATAACCCAGCATCGTCGTTGCCATGACCGCATGCAAAGTATGTCCTGAGGGGAAACTGTAATAATCTAGAGGATGATCACCGAGACGAATAAGCTGATGCACCTGATAAGGTCGAGGGCGTACAGTTTTGGTTTTTAGTACCTTGTAGATTACCGTACCTACAGTACTTCCCAAGATTAAATATAGCATTTGTAGACTGTATAATAAGCCTTGTAGCATCCAGGTAACGATGATCATAACGTACCAGAACATACCATTCCCAAGCCGACTGATAATTTTAAAAAAAGCAGCCACACGTCCAGAATGCGAAAGATGATTCAACACGACACAACCCTTTAAATCCATCTCCATTAATTTTTGTTTTGCATGATGGAATTTCACCGCTTGGCTTCCTATATTATTTTCAGTTTATTTTATCTTTTCTTAGCTACTGAATTATTTCAGATCAAATTTAGAAATTAATGTCGACTGAAATCCGATCACGATAAGTACCTGCTGGAACACCATTAAGAGGATTATCTACCAGTTGAACAGATACGATAAATTTCTGTCGCTGGGCCGCGCTCTGTTGGAGTGGTACTCCCCACGTATTACCGCTTGCTCCTCTTAAATTTAACTTAGTGCGAAGTTTATAGGCGCCATTAGATACATAACTCATACCATCAGGACTCACCAGATTTTGGCTATTAAATAAAATTGAATAACCCGTATCACAGCTAATATTAAAAGACGTGGCTGCCTGGCTACGCTGATAGCTTTGCAAACGAAGCTCATCATTAGCAAAGCCATCGATTGAACAATATTGAGCAGATGCGAGGGTGCTCATCACGGATACCGCTATTAAGAAAAAGAGCTGTTTCATTATAATTTACTCCTACTTGCAAACTGCTTCGAAGACATGCTTGCCCGCATTTTGGAATTGCGTTTCGTTGAGGTTAAATTGAGCCTGGCATTGCTTTCCGCCTTGAGTTTTAATTTTCAGGTTATATGCACCTGCTTTAAATAAATAAAGATAGACCATACCCTGGCTATCAACAAAAGAAGCTTCCTGACTTAGCCCATCTACAAGAACTTCAGACCCTGCAACCAGCGAATTTTGCTGTGCATCCTTAAGTTTGACAGCAATCCGTTTTGTTTTATAAATAGGAAAATCCAGACGATAGCCGCGTTGATCTAAGCCCACTAGCTTCTTAGAAGAATGCTCAAAGGTTTCATCCATTGCCAGCTGGTTATGATCAAAAGAAATATCATAATGAATATAAGGAATAAGATTATGAACAAACATATAACCTTGTTTATTGGTACTTCCTACGCGTGTTGCTGAGCGATAAATATCAAGATCTGGATGTTGGTCTACATTAACCAAGGCAAAAGCGTTATCAGCATATTTGGTCAGTGCAACTTTATTCCCCATCCAGACGAGTGCACCATCAAATGTAACTTGTGAATTGCGGCGATCTTCAAATTCATCATGTGACAACTGCAAATTACCCACACTGGTTTTCCATAAACCATACGCATTGTAATTGATTTCTTCATCACTTCGGTTTACACCCACTACATAATCAAAGCCATTCTGGGTCATGGTTCGATGGGCATAACTTAAACTTGTTTCATTGTCTGCGGTATCATGATCCAGAGAAATACGCCCTTTTTCGCCCCAGTTATAATAAAAGGCAATACGAAATCCCTGATCTCCGTCCTCACTAAAATCTTTATAATAGCCAAAATCCGTATATAAATTTCTAGTTAAACCCTTTGTCGCTCTAATATCAAAAAACTTACGGTCTTCTCTGGCAAAATTATCAACATCATCATAATAAGACTGATGAATAAAATTAAAATTTAGACCATCAATAATTTTAAGATTAGAAAAGTTAAAATATAAAATACTTGAAGTCTTGATTCCGGAATCATTTAAGTCAGTATTTAAATATTGATACTCTTGAGTAAAATATCGGCTATTTAAGCCAGCAGACCAGTATTGGGAGCTTCGGCTCAAGCCAACTGCAGCAGCATAACCCTGCTCATCTATACTATCCGCCTTACTTGCTGATACAGCGGTATCCAAAAGAAAATACTTACTGATGCCTTGGGTCCATAACACATCTACATTGCTAACATCTTCACTATAAAGTAAATCCAAGCCCAAGGTTGTGGAAGAGGTAATCCCGCGGCGGAAATAGAGTTTGCTAAAAAAATTACGGTAATCATCATCCACAAGATCATAGTTATAACGCAGCTTTCCTAACGAAATATTGTATTCATTTAACTTTGGCTTCAATAATCGGCTATTAATATAAACAGGAAAACTCCGAACAGTTCGGTTTCCAAGTATATCTTCCACCACAATTTGAGCATCACCTGCTTGATTAACAACTCCCCCTGCTGGTAAATTGTAATTACCTGGGGTAACTGAATCACGGTAAAGTCTTACCCCATTAATAAAAAGATCAACCGTAGAGGGTAAGCTGGCGCTGCCATTTAAGGCAGGGATATTCCAATACACAAAATCAGGACGATCAATATAATTGGTTCCAAAACTTAACCCACCAAAACGAAAAGAGTTATTTAGCAGGTTATAAGGACTGGTCGTATCACCAAGAGTTAGCTTTAAAAATTTTGTCGGAAAATCGATATCTAAGGTACTGTTTACGCGCAAAAACGCTTGTTCCGTTTCCTCAGGTTCATTCCGATAGAGAAACGCATTTTTAAACAACCAATAATCTTTAAAGATTCCAAACTCTGAGAACGTATTAAACTCCTGATCTTCTTCTTCCTTACCATAGAACAGACTATAGTTCACAAAGCCACCAAAGTTTGCTTTTTCCGGAACTTCTATTTCCAACTCATAATCGGTTCCTACGAAAAAATCTGCAGGAAAGAAGATTTTAATCGCCTGAAGACTATAATCATCCTCGACTGTAATTCCTGGCTGTGTTAATGAACAAAAATCTTTTTTAGTTAGGTGTCGTGAAATTTTTTCTACCCGTATTCCAATATCAGATAAAGCTTCACATTCAACAAATCTTTTCCCATTCTCAGAAAATGCTACAGTTTCAGTGTGATAATCCACACCATTGATCCATATATTAACGATCAGTACTTCTGGACTTTTCATTTGACTTGGTTGTTGATTAAGTTCCGCATTTGCATTTATCGCTCCCATACCACATGCAATCATTAGGAAAAGTTTTGTGGCTTTCATAGCATGATCCTTTTACTATTTCTTATTTTTCTGAGATAGAACTATCACCCTTTGACTGGAAACTCTAAATATCCTGCTTGTTCATCTAATTTAATTTTTAACTTTGCTATATTCCCAGTTTTTATCTCACCTAATTCAAATTTAATTTTATTACCACTTAATACATACAACGCTAAATCCTGTCGAAGTAATTCATTATTTTTATTATCGAGTACAATAACTTCAGTAATTTTCGCAAAAGAATTTGCTGAATTAATTATATTAAGATAGGCCGAATTATTCATCTTGTGTAAATCCACACTAAGCTTCGGCGGAACTATCTTTCCAGCAAAAAGCGGTAGAGAAAAATTAAATAAAAAGTTAATTACAGACTCCTCTGCAACTGGTGTTACTTCTTTAAAAACCACTCTCCAAGACTGTTGTTTTTCCAAATTTTCTGGAGGTTGACTAAAGCCTATACGTACTATCTGCTTACTTTCCGGCTTAAGTTCAAAAGTTTTTGGATTAAATAATAAAGTTTCATCTTCTACAAGTACATCTTCTCCTCTTTCATCCTGCTGCCATTTAAATGCATTAACTTCATAAATTTTAGATTTAGATAGACCAGTACTTTCGATATTAACCGTCGTACTTTTTTGTCTTTTAAAGTCTTGGATATTTAATTGTATCGGATTAAATTTAATTCCTGCAGACAAAGAAGCACTGTATAGGAGCATAATGAGCAACCCTATTAATTTTATATTCACCTTTGACTCCAAATATTTAAATATAATTATTATTAACTTTTTAAATTAAAGTAGGAGATGTTAAAAACATCTCCTAATTATTCAACTGTTTTATAAGAATAATTTTCTTATTTTTTTAGAATTTGACTGCCACTGTATAAGTACCACGGTAAGTACCAGCATCAGCGTTATTGTAATCATTTTGTGCAACAGTTGCAGTTACATTAAATGCCTGATCAGCATTACCTGTACTAGCTAAAGTGCCACCATTGTAGACATCAGCAGCGCCATTTTGACGTGTGCTCACTTGTACCGGTACTGCGCCACCCGCTCCAGTTAAGGTATTTGGTGCTGAGATTTGCAGTCTGTATGGTGCATTTGTACGTACATTAAATGTTCCTGTATCTGTCCAAGTACCATTTTGTGCTTGAGCCAGCGTTAAGGTTTCATCTACGATATCTAGATCGCAATGTCGAGCGACATCTAGAACTACATTAATTTTTCCATCACACTTATCACCACAAGCATGCTTGCCTGGTTTATGTGGCTTAGTCGGTTTAGATGGACCTGGGCCACGATCTGGGCCACCTGCATATATACTTACTGATCCTAAGCCAAGTACAACTGATGCTAATGCTGTTAGAACTATTTTATTCATTTTTTTCTCCATTCTTTTAAAAGAATATAAATATTTATTTCGAAGAACGGTTAATGCAAAACTCTTATTATTATGAGTGCAGCCACCTAACCGTAGACTTATCTTATTATCATTAGCTCAAAAACATACAAATGTGATACTTTTCACAATATATTTTATTATCTTTTAACAAAAGCACACATTTCTTGTAGATCATTATATTTTAAAAAGATTATTTTATAATCAAGGTAGTTTATAGATGGATTTATAAAAACCCAATTTCTATTAATATTGTTAATATAAAAAAATAATTAAAAATAAATCATTGTTTTTTAAAATTTATTTTTAAAAATTAAGACAACCCATCAAATCTTAAAACCTTACAAAACCTTACAATTTACAATCCAATATTTTAAAATAAAAAATTTACTAAATTTATTTTTTTGATTTTTCATTTATTTACATTATTCTTCTCAGCAAATACCCAATCAATATAAACAATTAACCTTTTACAATCAAAAACTTAATAAATTATTTTTCACTATTTTAATATTTGTATCAGAATTAATAACTTTTATTTCATTTCTATACAGATTTATCAGGCCTTAAATTTTATTATAATTTTATTGAATTAAAATTAGTTCAAATAATAATTCAATTAACTTCATATTAAAAAAATTAATTTATTTTTCATTTTAAATATAAAGATTACGATTTTTATTGATTTCTTAAAACCTCAGAATACTTAAAAAATCTTCACCTATCAATCAATTGTATAAGCCATTATCTTTTTATAATTTATTTTATCTTAAATTTAATCTTTCACTGCCTCATAATCCCTCTTAATCTAAGGGCTAGTATTTCTAAATCAATAAAAAATCAACACATAATAACTTATTTTTAAATCTAATAATTTACATTTTTTGAAACGAAAAATATGAAAAAACCACTCAAATTGAGTAAGTTTCCGCATTCAAATCAATCAAATAAAGAAATTAGTTTTTCTCTTTACCAACGATTATGTTTGCTTGGATCCAAGGTATGAACGAGTACAAAACACTGTTTTATACGAAGTGCAAGAAGTGAAAGTACTGCTTCGAATGAAGCGCAAGGAGCGAAAACTCTGTTTTGTGCGAAGTACAAGGAGTAAAAACACTGCTTTCACCTATTTGAGGTACGAAGTTCAACTCAAATAAGTCAGTTTTGTTTTTACAAGCATAAAAAAGCCCCTGTTAAAAACAAGGGCTTTTTGACTTAGAAATTAGAACTTAGTTCTTTTCTTTGTCTACGATTTTGTTTGCTTGGATCCAAGGTACGAAAATAGATGAAAGTAATGCTTTCATATATTTGAGGCACGTAACGATAAATATAAAAACCCACTCTAAAAGAGTGGGTTTCCGTATTCAAATCAATTGATTCGAGAAATTAGTTTTTCTCTTTATCAACGATTTTGTTTGCTTGAATCCAAGGTACGAAAATAGATGAAAGTAATGCTTTCATATATTTGAGGCACGTAACGATAAATATAAAAAACCCACTCTAAAAGAGTGGGTTTCCGTATTCAAATCAATTGATTCGAGAAATTAGTTTTTCTCTTTATCAACGATTTTGTTTGCTTGAATCCAAGGCATCATCGCACGTAACTTGTTACCAGTTACTTCGATACCGTGAGCCGCGTTTTGACGACGACGAGCAGTCATAGAAGGGTAGTTTAAAGCACCTTCTTGGATGAACATCTTCGCGTATTCGCCAGATTGAATACGTTTAAGCGCATTACGCATCGCTTCACGAGATTGTTCGTTGATTACTTCAGTACCAGTTACATATTCGCCGTATTCAGCGTTGTTAGATACTGAGTAGTTCATGTCCGCGATACCGCCTTCGAACATTAAGTCAACGATCAATTTAAGTTCGTGTAGACATTCGAAGTACGCCATTTCTGGAGCATAACCAGCTTCAACAAGAGTTTCGAAGCCCATTTTAACAAGTTCAACAGCACCACCACAAAGAACTGCTTGCTCACCAAATAGGTCAGTTTCAGTTTCTTCACGGAATGAAGTTTCGATAATACCAGTACGGCCGCCACCTACGCCTGAAGCATAAGAAAGAGCTAAGTTACGAGCGTTACCAGAAGCATCTTGGTGAATAGCAATAAGATCAGGAACACCTGAACCACGTTGGTATTCAGAACGTACTGTGTGACCAGGTGCTTTTGGAGCAACCATGATTACGTCTAAGTCAGCACGTGGAACAACTTGGTTGTAAAGAACAGAGAAACCGTGAGCAAATGCAAGAGTTGCACCTTGCTTGATGTTTGGCTCGATTACGTCGCGGTAAAGTTGAGCTTGGAACTCATCTGGAGTCAAGATCATTACTACGTCAGCTTGAGCAACAGCAGCAGGAACCTCAGCAACTTTAAGACCAGAATTCTCAGCTTTCTTCCAAGAAGTAGAACCAGCACGTAGACCAACAGTTACGTCAACGCCTGAATCTTTAAGGTTAAGCGCATGCGCGTGACCTTGTGAACCGTAACCAATGATCGCTACTTTCTTAGATTGGATGATAGATAAGTCGCAGTCTTTATCGTAAAAAATTTGCATTGCTGTCTCCGCTTAAATGCTTAGTGTTCGTTTAATCAGGCGATGACCCTGTGTTTACATCGCCTGATACCCTCTTCTGTTTAAAGTCGAGGAAATAAATTCAATTTTAGATGGTCAATACTTTTTCGCCGCGTGCGATACCCGAAACACCTGAACGAACTACTTCTAAAATAGTATGTTCTGCAAGTGCATCAATAAACGCATCCACCTTTTCAGTCGTTCCTGCGATTTGAATCGTGTAAGTCGTTGGTGTTACATCAACAATCTGACCACGGAAAATATCAGCAGTACGCTTAATTTCGTCACGAGATGAACCCAATGCTTTTACTTTGATCAGCATTAATTCACGCTCGATGTGTGCACCTTCTGACAGATCAACTACTTTTACCACTTCAACTAATTTATTCAACTGCTTAGTGATTTGTTCGATCTTGTGATCATCGCCATAAGTGGTCAATGTCAAACGAGAAAGCGTTGGATCTTCAGTTGGCGCAACGTTTAATGTTTCAATGTTGTAGCCACGTTGTGAGAACAAACCCACTAAACGAGAAAGCGCGCCTGATTCATTTTCAACAAGTACAGAGATGATATGTCTCATGCTGTGCGCTCCCCTTTCGCTAACCACATATCTTGCATTGATTGACCTGCAACCAACATCGGATAAACGTGCTCAGTGCGGTCTACCATGACGTTAATGAATACACACTTGTCATTGATTGCCATTGCTTCAGCAAGCTTAGACTCAAGCTCATCTGCATGGTCAATCTGAATGCCCACGTGACCGTATGCTTCCATTAACTTGGCAAAGTCAGGCAATGACTCTACATAAGAGCTCGAATGACGACCTTCGTAGTTCATGTCTTGCCATTGTTTCACCATACCTAAGGCACGGTTATTCAAGCACAAGATTTTCACGTTCAAGCCGTATTGCTTACATGTAGAAAGCTCTTGGATACACATCTGAATTGATGCTTCACCGGTAATACACACCACTTGCTGATCTGGGAATGCAAGCTTCGCTGCCATTGCGTATGGCAAGCCCACGCCCATGGTGCCTAGACCACCCGAGTTGATCCATTGACGAGGACGCTTGTAGCGATAGTGCAATGCACCAAACATTTGATGCTGACCTACGTCAGAGGTAATGATCGCTTCGCCATTGGTGATTTTGTCTAAAGCACGAACCACTTGCTGCGGTTTCATTGAACCGTCAGTTGGTGTTTCATATTTCAAGCAATTCACTTGGCGCCATTCATCAATCTGTTTCCACCAATCTGCAATCACTTCAGGATTTGGCTTAGACACATTCATTTGCTTCAATTGGCTCAACATTTCGTTCAATACAGGTTCAACTGCACCTACGATTGGAATGTGTGCCATGATCGTTTTTGAAATCGTCGCTGGGTCGATATCAATATGAATCACTTTTGCGTTTGGACAGAATTTTGCCGGATTATTGGTTACACGGTCATCGAAACGTGCGCCAACACAGAAGATCAAGTCTGCATTGTGCATTGCCATATTGGCTTCGTAAGTACCATGCATACCCAACATGCCCAGGAACTGCTCATCATCACCAGGGAATGCGCCAAGACCCATTAAGGTATTGGTTACTGGATAACCAAGGATGTGCGCAATTTCAGTCAATTGAGCTGAAGCATTGCCTTGAACCACACCACCGCCAGAGTAAATCACTGGGCGTTTCGCGTTGATCAATTCTTCAATCGCTTTACGAATTTGACCTGAATGACCCCGGTAAGGTGGTTGGTAAGAACGCATCTTCACTTTTTCAGGATATTCGTATGCAAATTTTTCTGCAGGATTGGTTGCATCTTTTGGAATATCAACAACAACTGGACCTGGACGACCAGAAGACGCGATATAGAATGCTTTTTTGATGATTGCAGGAATTTCGCTTGCATGACGCACTTGGAAGCTATGCTTCACGATTGGGCGAGAGATCCCCACCATATCGGTTTCCTGGAATGCATCTTCACCAATCAGATGACTCGCAACCTGACCAGACAAAATCACCATTGGGATTGAGTCCATATAGGCTGTTGCAATTGGAGTTACCGTATTGGTTGCGCCCGGGCCTGATGTGACAAGTACAACACCTGTTTTACCGGTTACGCGCGAGTAAGCATCTGCCATGTGGCCGGCAGCTTGTTCGTGACGTACGAGGTAATGATTAATTCTGTCTTGTTGAAATAGCGCATCATAAATATGAAGAACTGCGCCGCCTGGATATCCAAAAACATGTTCAACGCCTTCGTCCGCTAATGCGCGAACAAGCATTTCACCACCAGATAGAAGTTCCAACGTGATTCACCCTAATATTATTCACTGCACAAATGGGAGGCATTTGCAGTGTTCATTCATTAACTGTCTGCACTGTTATAGCACATAAATTTCATAGTTTTCATCGCAATAGGGAAAAAATCTGATCTTTCAGCTGTTCGAGCAATACAAGACCTAAAACATGTTGGGATAAACATATTTTGTTTAGCTTTGTTCAATTTCTCGGCTAGAGAAATTGCCCACTGCATGAAATGACACTTATTCGAAGGGTGATCGATCTAAGGCATATAAAACTAATGCTGCATTCTTGTGTTTTCAGGCTTTAAAGTCAAGTTTAAAAAACACTCTGTTTCATCTACCTCGCAGGTTTTTTGCTGTTTTTCTAAACTTTTATCAAAAGTAAAGCTTTAAGCACCCTCTATATCAACCAAATATATTTAATAAAATCATTATGATAGATATTTATTTGCATAAATTTTTAATATGTCTCATATAAAAAAAATGAATGAATTTTTCTATTTTTTGATTTTAACGTTTATAAATAAATTTACTTATTCGCTTGCTTACATTTTACTCAATTACCTTTCTCTGCATTTACTACGAAATGTCGATAAAAATAGATAAAAATTCTCCTCTGATTATTTAAACTGACTACAATATGCACAAACTGAATGCTGAAATTGCAAAGGATCGAAAACTATGAAACGCTCACTGTTTGCTATTTTAACCAGCACCCTTCTGCTCAGTTTTGTGAGTGGAAATACCATGGCAGATCAATACTATAAATGGGTCGATGCCAAAGGGGTAACGCATTACACCAAAACACCACCGCCGAAAAATGCCAAAAAAGCAGGCAAAGTGGAAACTTATGGCTGGAAAAATTCAGCACCAACATCTCCTAGAAGTACTGATCCTGTTGAACAAACCGAGAACCTTTCTCAAGGCCAGCAGCAACAATCGCCTCAAGCTCCAGCGGATCAAGACCAGCAGCAACGCGAAGCGAACGAGGCATTGCAACAATCTAAAAATCGCGCAGTCGCTTTATAAGGACTCCGCCCTATAGAACCGTCGTTTTTTCTTCGGGAAATGTGAGTGCAAAATTCACTTTTAGGTGCATTTTGCGCTATGCTGTGCGTTAAATTTTTTAACCGTTCTCTTGTATTACGTATATGACTACTCACATTGACTCTGAATACCAAGCCAGTGCGATTGAGCCTCAAGTCCAACAGGATTGGGAATCTCGCAAAGCCTTTAAAGTTGCCGACACAGTAGAAGGTCCACGTCGTTATATCCTCTCGATGTTCCCTTACCCAAGTGGCAAACTGCATATGGGTCATGTGCGTAACTATACGATTGGTGACGTGATCAGCCGTTTCCACCGTTTAAAAGGTGAAACTGTACTTCAACCAATGGGTTGGGATGCGTTTGGTTTACCTGCGGAAAACGCAGCAATTGCCCATCAAGTTGCCCCTGCAAAATGGACATTTGAAAACATTGCTTACATGCGTGACCAATTGAAAAAACTTGGTTTGTCTGTAGATTGGGACCGTGAATTCGCGACGTGCACACCAGAATACTATCGCTGGGAACAATGGTTATTCGTTCAGCTTTATAAAAAAGGCTTGATCTACCGTAAACTTTCTACTGTGAACTGGGATCCAGTCGATCAAACTGTTCTTGCAAACGAACAAGTTGAAAATGGTCGCGGCTGGCGTTCAGGTGCATTGGTTGAAAAACGTGATATTCCAATGTACTACTTCCGCATCACTGACTATGCGCAAGAATTACTTGACGATTTAGACACGCTCAAAGACGGTTGGCCACAACAAGTCTTGACCATGCAACGTAACTGGATTGGTCGCTCACAGGGTATGGAAATTACCTTCCCTTCTGCGAACCCAGACGTGTATGCAGATGGTTTAACAGTATTTACCACGCGTGCTGATACGTTGATGGGCGTGACTTATGTTGCAGTTGCAGCAGAGCACCCAATGGCGCTTAAAGCGGCGGAAACAAATCCTGAACTTGCAGCATTTATTGAAGAATGCCGTATGGGTTCAGTGGCAGAAGCGGATCTTGCGACTGCTGAGAAGAAAGGCATGGCAACAGGTCTGTTTGTTAAACACCCTGTTACTGGCGAAGAAGTTCCAGTTTGGATCGCAAACTACGTCTTGATGTCTTATGGTTCAGGTGCGGTGATGGCGGTTCCATCACACGATGAACGCGACTTCGAGTTTGCCAACAAATATGGCTTAACCATCAAGCAAGTGATTGATGCCAAAGGTGCAGACGATGCGGACTTTGATGCAACTCAATGGCAAGAATGGTACGGCTCGAAAGAAGGCACACTGGTAAATTCAGGTGAATTTGACGGTTTAGATTTCCAAGGTGCATTTGATGCCTTCCTTGCAAAATTAGAGCCTCAAAAGCTTGCCAACGTAAAAGTTCAATTCCGTCTACGTGACTGGGGTGTTTCTCGTCAGCGTTATTGGGGTTGTCCAATTCCAATGATTAACTGTCCATCATGTGGTCAAGTGCCAGTGCCTGAAGATCAACTTCCTGTGGTTCTTCCGACTGACGTTGTTCCAGATGGTTCAGGTAACCCACTGAATAAAATGCCTGAGTTCTATGAAACTAAGTGCCCAAGCTGTGGTGGCGACGCTCGTCGTGAAACAGATACGCTAGATACATTCGTAGAATCATCTTGGTATTATGCACGTTATGCATCTCCAGACTTTACTGGCGGCATGGTAAAACCTGAAGCGGGTCAAACCTGGCTTCCAGTGAACCAATACATCGGTGGTGTTGAACACGCGATTCTGCATTTACTTTATGCGCGCTTCTTCCATAAATTGATGCGTGATGAAGGCGTAGTTCAAGGTAACGAACCATTCACCAACTTGTTAACACAAGGTATGGTATTGGCTGATACGTATTACCGTGAAGCGGAATCAGGTAAGAAAACGTGGTTCAACCCTGCTGACATCGAACTTGAGAAAGATGAAAAAGGTCGTATCACTTCTGCGAAATACAAAGAAGATGGCCAAGACGTTGTCGTTGGCGGTCAAGAAAAAATGTCGAAGTCGAAAAACAATGGTATCGACCCACAATCAATCATTGACCAATACGGTGCAGATACTGCACGTGTGTTCATGATGTTTGCTGCGCCACCAGATCAGTCACTTGAGTGGTCGGATGCAGGTGTTGAAGGTGCGAACCGCTTCTTGAAACGTGTATGGCGTTTGGCAACTGGTTTCCTTGAACAAGGCAACAACGCGTCTAACATTGACAAAGCTGCGCTATCTACTGCTGCGCAAGACTTACGTCGTAAAACACACGAAACCATCCAAAAAGTGGGTGATGACATCGAACGTCGTCATGCATTCAACACTGCCATTGCTGCGATGATGGAACTTCTCAACGCGAATAACAAGTTTGAAGCGAAAGATGACAATGACGTGGCTGTTGCACGTGAATCTATCACTACGCTGTTAACTTTACTTGCACCATTTGCACCACACTTAAGCCAAACGTTATTGGCTGAGTTCGGCATCGAATTGGAAAAAGTATTGTTCCCTGCTGTTGATGAGTCTGCACTTACACGTAATACGCAAACCATCGTGGTTCAAGTGAACGGTAAACTTCGTGGCAAACTTGAAGTGTCTGTAGATGCGTCTAAAGATGACATCTTGGCGCAAGCAAAAGCATTACCTGAAGTTCAACAATTCTTGACAGGTCCAACCAAGAAAGAAATTGTTGTACCAAATAAATTAGTGAACTTGGTGGTTTAAAGAATCTCCCCTAGCCCCTCTTTTTCAAAGAGGGGAAAAGCCTCCCTTTTTTAAAGGGAGGTTTGGAGGGATTAAATCTCTAAATAGAAAAAGGTAGGGATTAAAAAACAATTCCCAAACAAAGCCCGTTGCCAGTCAACGGGCTTTGACTTTACAATCCAATTCAGGATTTCAATATTTTCCCTTTCGGAAAAACAGAGGACAGCACATGCATTTGGGCAAACGTTTAGCAGCAATTGTTTTAACTTGTGGTCTCAGTGCAGGCTTAGTCGGCTGTGGTTTCCATTTAAAAGGCTCAAATCCAACATCAGCACCTGTGGCTTATTCAGTGATGAGCCTGGTTTTACCTGCCAATACCGAGGAGCTTCAGGAAAAGCTGGCAATTTATCTGGGTGCGGCTGGTGTACAATTATCAAATTCACCAAATGCCTATGTACTGCGTGTGTTGGACTATACTCCGCGTCGTCTGGAATTAAACGGTAAACTGGTAGAAACATTATTACGTCTCAATGTGACCTTCCGTATTGAAGATGCACAAGGTAATCCTGTGACCGAACCGCGTACGATCGTCGCGACCCGTACCTATCAATATGATATCGAGACAGTAAATACCGATGACCAGGAGCAGGTTTTCCTGAAACAGGTTCTCATTGATGATGTAGCACAACAGATTGCACGTCAGATATCGTCAAATCGTTTACCATTGGCAAAAACCGAAACTTCTACTCAACCAGTACAATAAGACTGAACTATGAAACTTGACTACCTTCAGGCATTAAAACGTGTTTCCGATGCTCGCGGTGCCTGGGTATTACATGGTCAGGAGCCTCTGCTTGAACAGAACCTGATGGATGCTTTTCGTGCCAGCTGGCAACAGCGGGAAGTTGAACGTCAGCGCTATGATGTCAGTTCCGTCAGCGACTGGAAAAATGTCTTTAATGCATTAAATAGTTTGTCTTTGTTTTCGACTCAACTCGCAGTTGAAGTACATGGCAATATCAAGCCGGATGCCAGTGGCATCAAACTATTAAAAAGCTATTTGCAGCAGGACAGTGACAATTTACTGCTGATCGTCATGCCTAAACAGGATAGCAGCAGCCTCAAATCCAGCTTTTTCCAGGTGATGGATGCGAATGGCGTCAATGTCTCCCTGACAGCCAATTATCCACGTGATCGTCAGCAAATTCTGTCAGTCGAGGCAGAAAAACTAGGCATTAAACTTGCCAATGATGCCTGGGCATGGCTGGAACAGCATCATGAGCACAACCTGCTGGCAGCCAAAAACAGCCTGATGCGTGTCAGTGATACCTTTGCAGAAGTCGATATGATTCAGGTGGATCATTTATATGCCTGCCTGCAAGATCAGTCGCGTTATAGCACTTACGACCTCAGTGATGCCCTGCTGAATGGCAACCTTGCGCAATCGATTAAAATTTTTCAATATCTGATTGCTTCTGGTGAGCCATTGAGCTTAATTTTGTGGAGCATTAGTAAAGAAATGCGTTTGTTAATGCAGCTGTTTGAACAGCCTCACAATGCACTACAGATCGGCATCTGGAAATCCAAAGTTAGCCTATATCAACAGGCCTTACGTCGACTCAGTCCACAAACCTTTTTAGCTTGGCCAGCCCTGTTATTAAAAATTGATGCTTCGATTAAAGGCTTAGGGCATGAAAACCCTGAACATCTGGTGCAGCAAGCGATTGCCAGTATGTGTGGCAAAACTTTGTTTTATTAATAGCTTAATAATCAGATAAATAAAATAATAATCATTCTTATTTGTTAAGAAAATTCACGATTTATCCTCAATTCGCTTTTATAATCACCTACATATCTCTGACTTAAATCTGTTCACTATGCCAAAAATAAAACCGTCTAAACTGATTATGGCAGTGGTCATTGCCATTGCACTTATAGCCACCGGGTGGTATTTCCTGAAACCTGAAGAAAAACCAACGCAGTATATTACTGCTGAAGTCACCCAGGGAGATATTGAAAGCTCGGTACTGGCTACAGGTGTACTGGAAGCAACCAAAATGGTAAGTGTCGGTGCACAGGTTTCTGGTCAGGTGAAAAGAATGTATGTGCAACTGGGCGATCAGGTTAAACAGGGTCAGCTGATTGCTCAAATTGATTCTGTACGTCAGGAAAATGATTTAAAAACGGCTGAAGCCAGCATTAAGAATCAGATGGCACAACTTGCAGTGCGACAAGCAAATCTGGCTAAAGTTGAAGCTGAATACAACCGTCAGAAAGTCATGTATGCCCAGGATGCCACTTCCCGTTCAGAGCTGGAATCAGCCTTGGCAAGTTATAAGACAGCACAAGCGGACATTACTGCAATTAATGCTCAGATTGAACAGTCACGTTTGACGCTGGCGACTGCCAAAGAAGATCTTGGGTATACCCAGATTGTGGCCCCTATGGACGGGACCATTGTCGCGATCGTGACTGAAGAAGGTCAGACCGTAAATGCCAACCAGAGTGCACCAACCATTGTGAAGCTGGCAAAACTCGACACTATGACTATCAAAGCCGAGATTTCTGAAGCAGATGTCATGAAAGTTGAAGAAGGTCAAACGGTTTACTTTACGACTCTAGGCAATAGTGAAAAGAAAATTTACGCGAAATTACGTCAGGTAGAACCAGCACCGAATTCAATTAATACCGATACTAATACTTCAAGTTCATCTTCAAGTTCTGCAGTGTATTACAACGCCCTGTTCGATGTACCGAATGAAGATGGCAAGCTGCGTATTGATATGACGGCACAAGTCTATATTGTGCTCGATGAAGCACGAAATGTAATGACCATTCCTGCTGCTGCGATTCAGAGCTCTAACCGTCCACAACGTCCAAGTCGTGGTGAAGGCACTCAAGGAACACGTGGCGAGGGACGTCCACGCGGTGAAGAATCTGCTGCTCGTGGTGACAATGCTAAAGGTGAGCGCCCTGCCCGTCTGGAACTTTCTGATGCAGAACGTTCTCTGATTGAACAAGGCAAAGCACAACGTGCCATGGTTCGCGTATTACAAGCGGACGGTACTGCAAAACCGACTCCTGTACTGATCGGGCTAAATAACCGTGTCACTGCTCAGGTCATTAAAGGCCTGAAACGTGGTGATCAAGTGGTCATTGCCGATGGTTCAGACACTTCAAATGACGGTGCTAAACGCGGTGCGAATAGCCGTGGCCCAATGAGAATGTAAGCATGAATCAACAACAACAGCCTCTGTTAGAGGTTAAGAATCTGATTCGTGAATTCCCTGCGGGTGAAAGTACGGTTCAGATTCTCAAGGGCGTTAACCTCGAAATCTATCCGGGCGAGCTGGTTGCCATTGTCGGTCAGTCGGGTTCGGGTAAATCGACGTTAATGAACATTCTGGGGTGTCTGGATAAGCCAACTGCTGGCAGTTATAAAGTCAAAGGGCGTGAAACCCGTGAGCTGGAAGCGGATGAACTGGCTCAGTTACGCCGTGAATACTTCGGCTTTATTTTCCAACGCTATCATCTTCTCGGTGACTTGAATGCTGCAGGCAACGTTGAAGTGCCTGCGATTTACGCGGGTGCAGATTCAAATGAACGTCATGAGCGTGCTGTTAAATTACTGACAGACTTAGGTTTAGGTGAAAAAACCGAAAACCGTCCAAGTCAGCTGTCTGGCGGTCAGCAACAGCGTGTTTCGATTGCCCGTGCCTTGATAAATGGTGGTGATGTGATTCTTGCCGATGAACCGACAGGTGCATTAGACAAGAACAGCGGTATTGAAGTCATGCGCATTTTGCGTGAGCTGAATGCCAAAGGTCATACCATTATTCTGGTCACGCATGATCATAATGTGGCGAAGAATGCGACCCGGATTATTGAGATTTCAGACGGTAATATTATTTCTGACCAGCAGAATGTACCTGAAATTGATGATGGCTTTACAAAACAAACACTCGAACGCAGTGAACAGAAGAAAATCTCTAGTTGGCGTTCAGCTGTAGATCGTCTGGGTGAAGCATTCCGTATGGCGCTACTGGCCATGAATGCTCATCGTATGCGAACCTTCCTGACCATGCTCGGGATTATTATCGGGATCGCGTCCGTGGTTTCTGTAGTGGCACTGGGTAATGGCTCCCAGAAACAGATTCTGGAAAATATTAGCAGTCTCGGGACCAATACCATTACCGTCTTCCAGGGCCGTGGCTTCGGGGATAATTCACGATCCTCGCAAGCCAAAACCCTGATTCCTGCTGATGCGGATGCTTTGGCAGAACAGCCTTATGTTGATGGCGTCAGTCCATCCGTCAACAGCAGTGTCACTGGACGTTATAAAGAAATTGAAGCTTCAACCACCGTCAACGGCGTCAGTGAAGATTTCTTTTATGTCAGAGGCATGACTTTTAAATCTGGCCAGCCTTTTGATAAACACAGTGTTTCACAACAAGCACAAGACGTGGTGATTGACACCAATACGCAAAACACCTTCTTTAGAGATGGCACCAATCCGGTTGGACAGGTCATTCTACTCGGTAGTGTACCAAGCCGAATCATTGGTGTGATCGATGCTCAAAAAGGCATGATGGGCAACAATGATAGCTTGAATGTATATTTGCCTTATTCCACCGTCATGAGCCGTATGCTGGGTCAGTCCAATGTGCGTCAGATCATTGTGCGTATTAAAGATGAATACCCAAGTGCCGCAGCTGAAAATGCGATCCTGAACTTGCTGGTACAGCGCCACGGTGCACAGGATGTATTCACCCAGAATGCTGACAGTATTCGTGAAACTATCCAGCAGACAACCCAGACCATGACCTTGCTGATTTCTGCGATTGCAGTCATTTCTCTGGTGGTTGGTGGTATTGGCGTGATGAACATCATGCTGGTATCGGTAACCGAACGTACCCAGGAAATTGGGGTGCGTATGGCGGTCGGTGCCCGTCAAAGTGACATCCTGCAACAGTTCCTGATCGAAGCAGTACTGGTTTGTATCCTGGGCGGTATTCTGGGTGTTTTGCTGTCACTCGGTATTGGTCAGCTGATTACCCATTTTGCTGGAGGTACTTTCCAGATGGCGTATTCGACCACTTCGATTGTGGCGGCCTTTGTCTGCTCTAGCCTGATCGGTATTGTGTTCGGCTTTATCCCGGCACGTAATGCAGCGCGACTGAATCCTGTCGATGCCCTCTCTCGAGAATAAGGAACCTGATATGCAAATGACTTTAACCAAACTTGCCAGTGCCTTGCTTCTCGGGAGTTCACTGGTGGGGTGCGCAGCTGTTGTAAAAACACCTTATGAACAGCCGAGCGTAGCTGTGCCTGGCAGTTTTCAGAATAATACTGCGCTAAGCAGGCAGATTTATGAGGATGTCCTGGCTGATCAGTGGTGGACCTTATTTAGAGATGCACAACTAAATACACTTGTCGAGGATGTGTTATCACGCAATAGCAACCTTGCAGTAGCCGGGATTAACCTGCAACAGGCGCGTATTCAGGCCAGACAAACGCAAAGCCAGCAAGGTGTACGCATTAGTGATGCACGAGTTTCAAATGGTCGTCAGTTTAGTCTGGATGGCGACGGTGACCGTTCTACTGGAATTTCACTAGGTTATCCAGGTCTTAGCTATGAACTGGATCTGTTTGGTAAGCTTGCCAATCAGACTGAAGCGGCCCGTTGGGAAGCCCGTGCTACTGAACAAGACTTGCAGGCAACGGCGCAAAGCCTGATTGGAACGACTGCACAGCTTTATTGGCAATTGGCTTATTTAAATGAGCGCTATAGTGTCGTACAGCAGAACCTGGCAACGGCGCAGAAGACGTATGACCTGGTACGTGTGCAGTATCGTGCTGGTGCAGTTTCCGGACTAGATCTGACTCAGGCCGAACAGGCGATTCAGAGTCAGCAAGCTACTTTAAGCCAGATTGAGCAGCAACGCGTTGAAACACGTACTGCACTTGCTGTCCTTATGAATATGCCGGTACAGCAGCTTTCAATTCAGGAACCGCAACGTCTGCCAAATATTGCCTTGCCTGCAATTAAAGCTGGCTTGCCTGCAAGCCAGCTCTCACGTCGTCCGGACCTGAATGCTGCTGAACTGCGTCTGCGTAAAGCCTTAGCCAATAAAGATGCCAATAAGGCCAGCTATTACCCTTCGATTAGTTTGACTGGTAGTTTAAGTACGGGGATTGGAACCAGTACATCCTTATCAGATGCGCTAAAAAATCCTGTCGCAACATTGGGCGCAGGTCTCACCTTACCCTTCCTGCAATGGAATGACATGAAACGTGACCTGAAAGTAAATGAGCTGGAATATGAAAAAGCGATTCTGCAGTATCGCCAGACCATTTATGAAGCTTTTGCCGATGTAGAAAATGCCCTGTCCAATCGGACTGAGTTAACCAAACAGGTGGAGCTACAGCGCCGTAATGTCGAGCTGGCAGAAAAAACTGAACGCTTGACTGAAGTGCGCTACCGTAATGGTGCGGTTGCCTTGAAAAACTTACTTGATGCGCAGGAAACCACACGTAATGCGCGCCTCAGTCTGGTACAAACGCGTCAAAATCAATACAACGCTTATGTCACTTTGATGCAGGCGCTGGGTGGTAGCCCAGTTAAACAATTACCATAATCTTTAAATAGAAAAACCGCTGCTGAGGCAGCGGTTTTTTATGCCAGTCTGTTTTTCATTTGCAGATAGGCATTCAGATTATTCAACTGCTCCTGCGAAGCCGCATGTCCTTGCAAGCTTCCCTTCTCTAGCCATGCTCGGGCGATCGTTATATCACGATTTACACCAATGCCCTTGGTATATAAACGTCCCAGATGACCATAAGCATCAGCATTTACCTGTGCAGCAGCTTTATGATAGAACTGGATCGCTTGATCCATATTGGCTTCTACACCAATACCTTGTTCCATTGCTTCACCGAGTGCATTCAGGGCTAGAGCATTTTGCTGTGCAGCAGCCTGTTTTAGATAATTCAAACCTAAAGCAATCTCTTGCTCTACACTTTCACCTTTGAGATACATCATACCGAGCTGGGCTTGTGCCTGTGCATGGCCTAACTGAGCTGCTTGATGCAGGTAGCGTTTGGCCTGATTTTCATCTTTGGCAAATACTGGATATTGGCCTGAAAGCGCCTGATACAGATACCAGGCGGCCTCAGCCGAACCTTTGTTCACGGCCTGGTTCAGATATTGAATCGCCTTATCCCGGTTGGGTAATGGATACTCTGGTAGGCTATAAAAACGCCCTAGGATATAAATCAGTTCAGCTTCAGATTGTGCACTGATATTCCAGTACTGCTGCGCAATCTTCTGAATGATTTGTGTGGCTTTCGCTGTATCTTTGACTGTACCAATACCATGCAGATAACACAGCGCCAGGCCCATCTGGCTATAGAAATCGTCTGGATCAATCTCAGCAGCAGCCTGATACAAGCTAAACGCTTTTTCAGGTTCATTCGCAACCAGATAAGACTCATAATATAAGGCTGCAATAATGCACAAAGCTTGAGGAAACTGAGTATTCGCAGCTTCACTCCAATAGCGAAAAGCCATAGTTTCATTCTTATCGACAAACCAGCCATGAAAATAGGCTAAACCAAGTAAAGTCTTGGCTTGAGCATCTTTATGCTCATAAGACAACTGTTGCAAATGCTGCAAAATTCGCTGACGCTGATCAACATCAATCGTACCCAGCAATACCCCAGCATAGTAATCGTACAGCCCCTCCTGATCGCCCAGATTGACGCTTTGCTTGATAAAACGTAAGGCTTGGGATTGGTCCTGTGGTAATAGCTCACCACGTGCATACAGCTGTGCAATCTGTTTGGTTGCTTCGAGGTGATCTTGCTGTGCGGCCAGAAACAGATAATGAATTCCTAAACTTAAATCTTGGACTGTACCATCTGCCAAATAGTATTGTGCCAACTGGTACTGTGAACTAGAGTGTCCTTGATCTGCATTCTGAATTAGCAGTTGTAGACGATGCTGTTCTGCTGCATCTTGAGTGGGTTCGGACAATTCTGTGATTCGATACTGGGCTTCCAGGTTACCGCGTGCCACGGCATGACGATACCAATACAGTGCTTTGTCGGCATCATGGTGCTGATAGCGATCACCTTCATAGATCTGCCCCAGATGATAAGCAGCTTCGTCACTACCTAGACGAAATGCATTTTCAAGCAGACTAATCGCATTTTCGATACTTTGTGGACGACCCAGAGCTTTGAGCTGCATCAGCCCCATGCCCACATAGGCCTGAGGAATTTCCTGCTGCTGAGCCAGATCCTGATAGATCTGATAGGCACGCTCATAATTCGGCTGCTGCCCCTCAGCACTGAGACGAGCCGCATGCTTGAGCTGGGCTTCAACCTGTTCAATCCATAGATCATGTTGCACTGCCCGGGCTTGATCTCGTGTTACCGGGTCAGGACGCTTCCACATCCAGATCCCCAACGCCACGATTCCCAAAATCAGCACCAGTAAGAACCACATAGCTGCTCCCTGATATTGTTTTTTGTTATATGAATATAGTTTTCATTCTAAACGCCGGCATAAAAAAAGCACAGAGAATGTACTTTTTTATTTTGTAAATCAGACTTTTGGTCGCTTCATATCGAGCTTTTTCAACACTTCTGATACTGCGACCATGGCAAAACTGGAGGTCACCACCACCGCAGAACCGTAGCCACCACAGCGTAAGCCTGCGCTTGGGCAGACATCAGCACTGGAGAATGGATTATCAATTGAATAAACACAGGTGATGCCGAATTTTTCTTTCGGTTTTTTACAGATGCCTTTAGCGCGTAACTGTGCACGTAATTTTGCCAGCATCGGATCCTGTTCAGTTTTGGATAAATCGGCAACACGAATTTTTAATGGATCTAACTTACCACCTGCGCCACCCGAGACAATCAGAGGAATTTTGTTAAAACGGCAATGTAGCATCAAAGCAAATTTAGCTTTCACGTCATCAATACAGTCCAGAATAATGTCAGGTTTTCCCGCCAGGATTTCTTTGACATTTTCTTGAGTGAGGTAATTGTCAATCAGATTTACTTTGATACGTGGGTTAATCGCACGGCAGCGTTCTGCCATGATTTCAATCTTTTCACGGCCTAAGGTAGTCGTCATCGCGGGTAACTGGCGGTTGATATTCGATGCAGCCACTACATCCATGTCGACAATAGTCAGTTCACCAATCCCGGTACGTGCCAGTGCCTCGACTGCCCAAGAGCCTACACCACCAATACCAATCACCATCACATGACTGTTTTCGTAATGATGAAAGCTGTCATCGCCATAAATTTTGGCCACACCGGCAAAACGGCGGTCATATTCATCATCTTGAAGCAGATCAGTCATAGGTCATCAATAGCAAGAAAAACATCGGGGCATTTTAGCAAATTCGCAGCCGGTTGACTGCCACTAAAATTCAGATACAAAATCAGTCAAAAAAGTATTCTTGCACCGTCCATAGAATGCTTAAAATCGATCAAATTATACTCATCAGTACAATCATCACTATAACCAAAATACTTTACTCATTATCAGCTTAAAGGGAGTCAGGTCAGTATGCTATTTAACGCCCTTTATGCACTCATGGTTTTTCTGTTCCTGCTTTATCTTTATAGCGTAGTTTTTCAAAAGCAGAAAAATTATTACCTCAGCATCATGATTCGCTTACTGACTTTGGGACTATTTGCTTTAATCGTCTTTGATCAACATGAAACCCAGACCCATCTTGCTTTGGTCCTGCTCACCTGGGTACTGTTTGAAAGTAGCGATAATTTTTATAGTAAAAGGCTCTCTTCTAGCAAATAAAAAAAAGAGGCTTTCGCCTCTTTCTTTGCATCTGATGATTAGTCTTTATTCATGATAAAGAAATAGTCACGATAGTATTTCAATTCTGCAATCGAATCACGGATGTCATCCATCGCCAAGTGCGATGCATTTTTCTTCAGACCACCCATGATTTCTGGACGCCAGCGTTTTGCAAGCTCTTTCACAGAAGACACATCTAAATTACGGTAATGGAAAAATTGCTCAAGTTCAGGCATTAAACGGTGCATAAAACGACGATCTTGGCAGATTGAGTTACCGCACATTGGTGAAGTTTTAGGGTTCACCCATTTTTTCAAAAATTCGAGCGTTTGTAGTTCTGCATCACGTGCGGTCAATTTACTACGGCGCACACGTTCAATTAAACCAGATTGACCATGCTGGCGTGTATTCCACTCATCCATTGCATTGAGCAAAATAGGTGACTGATGAATTGCCAGCACGGGACCTTCTGCCAAAATATTTAAATTATCATCTGTAACAATAGTCGCAATTTCAATAATCTGGTCATTGTCTGTATCCAGACCTGTCATTTCCAGGTCAATCCAAATCAGGCGGCTATCCGGGGTGCTGCTCATAAATGTGCAATCTTATTAGGCTATAAAACATTTATAGTAGCAAATTTATTACGCCGATGCTGTAACTGACACCCTGCTTCATGCTATTTTTGCCATCTCGCTCCCATGGTTTTTTAGGATTTGAATGGCTTTAATACGTAAACGTCGTTTAACTGAACAACAACAACGTCGTATTCAAAAACAGCACAAAACGCGTCAGGAAGAGATTGATACCTCTCAAGACCTGGAAGGTCTGGTCGTGCAGCATTATGGCCGACAGCTAGAAGTCCAGGCACTTTCAGTTCCTGCACAACATCCTGAAAAACCGGTGGTGGCTGAAGGTGAACCTGAACCCTTCTGGAAAGAAATTGAAATGGGCAGTGTATGGCGCTGTCATACCCGCACTAATCTTGAATTGCTGGTGACGGGTGACCGGGTCAAATGGCAGGCTGATCCAAATACTGGCTTAGGGATTATCACGGCAATCCATCCGCGTAAATCACTGCTGACCCGACCAGACCGCTATCATAAGGTTAAACCGGTCGCAGCCAATATTTCCCTGATCGTAATCGTGTTTGCACCTTTACCGGAACCAGCGCCGGGTCTGATTGACCGCTATCTGGTGGCTTGTGCTGATGCAGAGATTCCGGCTCTGTTGGTCCTGAATAAATCAGACTTGCTCAAGGAAAATGACCCGATTCTGGACCTACTCAAAGAGTATGAAAATCTGGGCTATGAAGTCATGCAAACCCAATCTGATGGAGATCTGACTGAACTGTCCGCTCGCCTAAATGATGAAACCGTGGCATTTGTAGGCCAGTCAGGTGTCGGTAAAAGCACCCTGATTAATGCCATCGTGCCTGATGCAGCTCAAAAAACCAATGTCATTTCTGAAAACTCGGCACTGGGTCAGCATACCACGACATCAACACGTCTGATTTCCTTTGGCGATGGCGCTGCGCTGATTGATTCTCCAGGGATTCGTGAATTTGGTCTGTGGCATCTGACTTTAGACAAAGTACAAACCGGTTTTCCAGAGATTGAAAATCTGCTGGGTCACTGTCAGTTCCGTAACTGTACGCATAAGCATGAAAAGCAATGTGCTTTACGTCAGGCAGCAAGTTCAGGTGAAATTCTGCCGCGTCGTTTGGACAGCTATCTGCGATTAATTGATGAAATCACGGAAGCTCAACAAAAAAATTGATATTCTTAAGCTTTAGCCCTTGAAGCGGTGATTTTGATCACCATATTTATGAGCTATACTCTTGGCAATTTTAAAATTGTAATTAGGTGAATTGTGGAACGTTGGTTCGAGTTTATGGGGAATCACCCCTTCTTGTTTGGCGCACTTGCAGCATTGGTGGTCTTGTTCTTCATTATCGAAGGTCAACGTAACGGTCGTAAAATTTCCCCGCAATCGCTGGGTATTTTGGTCAAGGCAAAAAATGCCATGCTGATCGACTTGCGTGATGGCAAAGATTTCCGTGAAGGTCATATCAGCGGTAGCCGTAATATTCCATATAGCCAAATTACCAAACATGTTGAAGAGTTAAAAACAGCAGATCGCCCATTGGTATTCATTTGTAATCTGGGGCAAGTTGCAGGTACTGCGCTACAACAAGTGGGCCATGCAGATGCTTACCGTCTTGATGGCGGCATTAGCAACTGGAAAGCTCAAGGCTTACCTCTGGTGAAAAGTAAATAATTTACGATCAGGAGATTCATTCATGGCTGAAGTCATTATCTATTCAACGACTGTGTGTCCATACTGTGTCCGTGCAAAACAGCTCCTTGAGCGTAAGGGCGTAGAATATAAAGAAATCAATCTGTCTAAAGAAGATCCACAGGTTCGTCTTGATTTGATGCAACGCACCAATCACCGCACCGTGCCACAGATTTTTATTAATGAACAATTCATCGGCGGTTTTGACCAGCTTTATGCTTTAGAGCGTGAAGGCAAACTCGACGAATTACTGGCTTAATGGCCTTTTAATTATCACTTCATATTAAGGATTAAAGAATGAGTGAAGAACAACAAGCTCAACCACAATTGGCATTAGAGCGTATTTATACTAAAGACATTTCTTTTGAAGTACCTGGGGCACAAGTTTTTACCAAGCAATGGCAACCTGAGCTGAACATCAACCTTTCTTCTTCTGCAGAAAAGATTGATCCAACTCACTTTGAAGTCGCTTTAAAAGTAGTCGTACAGGCAAATAACGAAGGTGATACAGCGTTTATCGTTGATGTAACTCAAGCAGGGATTTTCCTGATTGATAGCGTTGAAGAAGAGCGTCTACCTTACATTCTTGGTGCGTACTGCCCGAACATCCTGTTCCCATTCCTTCGTGAAGCAGTGAATGATCTGGTTACTAAAGGTAGCTTCCCACAGTTACTTCTTACGCCGATTAACTTCGATGCTGAATTCGAAGCCAACATGCAACGTGCGCAAGCTGCTGCTGTTGAAGGTCAAGCTTAATCGTTTGATCCTGAATCAAAAAAGACCGCTTGTGCGGTCTTTTTTATGGTCTGTTTATAAGTTATTTAAAAGCTTTATGCCCCTGCTTTTTAATTTCATCCATTTTCACAGATAAATTTTGGGCTTCATCTAATTGATTAGCAGCAACCAGCTGTTCTGCCTGCTTAATCTCTTTCAGCAAATCCTTTAGCAATCCCTGATAGGCCACTACCTGTGCATCTTCGGCTTTCAGCTTTTGCAACTTGGAAGGTAAATGTTTCTGGTAGCTTGCTACAGCTTGCTGCATGATCTTTAATGCTGCTTGTGCCTCTTTAGAATCATCTGCAGCTCTAAATTTTTTCAAATTTTTATCCAGGTCACGCATGCTGTAATGCTGATGCTCTTGTGCTGCCATAGCCGAAGTTCCCAGACCTAAGCCCATGACGAAAATGATGCTAACCCACAATGTTTTAAACATGGTGATTATCCTAAATTGTTTTTTAAACATATTAATGGCAAAGCCTTGAAAGATAAATTATCTTCATCCTAGTTTTTACACCTGATGTCATCAGATTTACATCATTGTCCATTAGCATAAAAAATAAAACCCCTCAATTGAGGGGTTTTATTTGCTCAAAATAAGTATTGAAAAACTTATTCTGCATCCAGCATCAGCTCTGCGCTCATGCCAACCGTATTATAACCAGCATCAACATACATGATTTCGCCAGTGATACCATTTGCCCATGGAGAGCACAGGAACAATGCTGCATTACCCACATCTTCAATCGTTACATTACGTTTAAGCGGTGCAACTTTTTCATTCAGATCCAGCATTTTACGGAAAGATTTAATACCAGACGCTGCAAGCGTACGGATTGGACCAGCGGAGATGGCATTGACACGAATACCTTCTGCACCCAAGCTAGATGCCAGGTAACGTACACCTGCTTCTAGTGATGCTTTTGCTAGGCCCATCACGTTGTAATTCGGCATCACACGCTCAGAACCTTGATAAGTTAAAGTGAGCAGACAGCCTTGACGAGCAGCTAAAAGCGGCTTTGCAGCACGCGCCATCGCGATAAAGCTATAAGCACTGATGTCATGTGCAATCTTGAAACCTTCACGATCCGTTACATCAGTAAAGTCACCGTCTAAGGTATGTGCTGGTGCAAAACCAATAGAATGCACAACACCATCCAGACCATCCCAGTGTTTTGCCAGTTCCGCAAATGCATTGTCAATTTCTGCATCTACTGCCACATCACAAGGAAATACCAATTCAGAACCGAATTGTGCAGCAAAATCATCTACACGTTTTTTCAGCTTTTCATTTGGATAGGTAAAAGCAAGTTCTGCACCTTCACGGTGTAATGCCTGAGCAATACCAAAAGCAATTGATAATTTACTTGCAATACCTGCGATCAGGAAGCGCTTACCCGCCAATAGTCCTTGTGCCATGTGAATCTCACTCAAAATAATTTATATGCATGATGCCAAGTCTAAAGTATTTTAGAAATTGCATAATGCGCCTTTTTTCATTGGATCATACATTGAAATACAGTTTTCGACTGATGCGGGGATTTTATATTAGACATCCAGATGTAGAACCTGATGTGTGTTTTTCCAGAGCTGCTCTGCTAGTTCATCTTGATCCATGTGCAAGCTCTTGGCCAGCCCTTGCAGAACATAGGGCAGATTTGCAGGCGTGTTACGGGTACGCTGTTCAGTAGAATGCTGACAACATAGGGGTGTCATGTCTGGGCAATCGGTTTCAAGGACCAGATGTTCTGGACCGATCTGCTGAACCACCTGATGCAGTTTTTTGGCGTTGGGATTGGTAATTTGCCCTGTCACCCCAATCTTGAAACCCAGTTTGATAAAAGCCTTGGCTTCTTCGATTCCTCCACCAAAGGCATGCGCAATACCGCCCTGTTTAAATTGATGCTGTTTTAAAGTTTGTAGAACATCAGCATGAGATTTACGGATATGCAGCAAGACAGGTTTATCAAACTGCTGTGCCAGTTCAATCTGAACGGCAAAAAAATCTTTCTGCTTCTGGAAAATTTCTGCTTGCTTATGCTGTTTCAGAAAAGTATCCAGACCGATCTCACCAATGGCAACACAGTCTTCAGTTTGTAGAATCTGCTCTAAATCCTGCAAATGATCCTGCTGATGTTGCTCGATATAAAAAGGATGTAAGCCAGGGGCTAAATAGCTTCTTGGTGCATCGGAAAGACCATTTAAAAAATGCTGGGTTTGAATCAGATCCTGAAAACGCTGCTGTAAAAAACCGATTAGAACCAGTCCTTCCACGCCCACCCTTTTAGCAGCATGAGCCAACTGTTCCCGATCATGGTCAAAATCAGGAACATCGAAGTGGGTGTGAGTATCAAACAGTTTCAGGCTCATTTTGCAACTTGAGCTTCTGAAGCAGCCTGTTCAGTTTTCGGCAGATATTCCGGTTTTAAAATTCCCTGCAAATCGCTATAAGGAATATTTAAACGCGGCAAGCCGACCACATAAGGTCCAATTTCATATTCTGCATATTGCAGAACCAGACCTTGTTTGGTCAGGAAGAAATTATCCGTCAGCTTGAATTTCCAGGCCTGCTCATATTCCGCAACGTCAGTTGCCAGCTCTGAATCCATCACCCAGGTTTTAAAGACTTCATGTGCTTTGGCTTCCAGCTGAGCCTTTTTTTTTGGCAGGACAATATCATCCAACTTGACCAGCTTTTTACTGTCCAGATCGAAGTTATAATAGTTCTGTGCAGTAGAACCATGTGCCCCACCCAGATAATGCGTGCTATTCAACACCACCGTTGCCAATGGATTACCTGGATTCAAGATCTTCGGCTTAATCATCAGGCTAATGCTGTGATTGGCACTGAGTGCTTTCAGCTCCTTATCTAGATTCAGGAAAGCCTGCATATAGGGAATGGTCTGCTTTTCCAGCTGCTGACGGGCACTGAGCTGAGGTTGAGTTACAGTTACCTCTGAAGCTGCAGATTCGGCAGGTGCTGGCTCGCTGGCTGCTGGTACTTTCGCTGGCGCAATCGCATCAACATCGAGCACGCCCTTCAATCGAGTTAAAATCTGTTGATCAACAAATTCATCAATAAAACGCTGATTACTGTTCAGACGTTCAATGGTGATTTCAGGACAGCTTTTACCATCACATTCCGGAATATCCAGACTAAGCTTTTCGGTTTCACCCTTGAGCTGGACGACTTCAGGCACTGCCTGAGTGACTTCCGGTGGATTAACCTCTTTGGCTTCCTTTTCTCGAGGCTGACAGGCAGTTAATAGGATCGCTGTCGCCAGTACAGAGAGGCCGAATATCTTGTTATATTTTGGCATTCAATAACCTTTTGTGTTACATCACATTCCACCCGTTTTCGGGCATTAATCCTAAAACATATGCTGATACACTTCAGCTTTCAAGACCTGTTGTGTTTGTTCTTGAGTAAGATAAATATCCAGTTGTTTAGCATCCTTGACAATTTCCCCACCACGATAATGCAGCCCAATCCCTTCCTGATCAAAGAACCAGTCAGCTTGCCCCCAATACAGTTTTTTCTGGGCGGTTTGTCGGACTTCTTTACTATTTTCTTTGAGCCATTTGACGTAAGCATCTTGCACGATCTTGTCCATGGTGACCCGTTTTTGTGGATCAATAATATCTAAGGCTGTCAGATTCTTTTGACTACGACGGTCTGCTACAAAGAAATAATAACGTTCCTTTACCGTAACATTTTCCTGCTCTGTATCCACCCCAATCTGCAGCAGCACATACTGATTACGCTGATAAGGAATGCGGGTATACATAGACAGTTGATAGGCTTTATTGATTTTAATCTGTTCCTGCCAGGCATCCGACTTTTTCACATAGGCATTTACGGCCTGCTGTAAACTTAAATTCTGCTGCTTGTCTTTATCGGTAATCTGGTCCTGAATCACCAGTGCCTGTTTACGTTCCATCCACTGGTTCAGCCATGGATCTACCGTATCCAGCGTCTGAATATCCAGGTCGATACAGTTTTTGGTTTCACAAAATGGAAGTGCAATCTTGGCAGACTGCTCCTGAATATTCAGATAAGGCAACACATCTGCCTTTTCTACTTTCTCAATTTCGACCACCGGATCCTGAGTTTTTATTTCTGGTTCTGATTTTTTTTGATCGCAGGCGCTCAGCAATAATCCCAGACTGATTGCTGAACTCAGCATGATTGCATTGCTAAGTTTCATATTCCCAAGCAAATTTGAAAAGATAAGTGAATGTAGCACAAAATAAAACAGCTTCCTGAGAAGCTGTTTTATTTTTAAATCATTTTATTACTTAGTGTTCACGGGTATTGCGGAACACGATATCCGGATAACGTTCCTGCATCAGTTGCAGGTTTACACGGCTTGGTGCCAGATAAGTCAGGTGGCCGCCGCCATCGACAGACAACTGGTCATGGGCTTTTTTCTTGAATTCGTTGAATTTCTTCTCATCATCACAAGTGACCCAACGCACAGTATTAATACTCACTGGCTCATACACGCAGTCTACTTTGTATTCTTCTTTCAGACGATACGCCACCACTTCAAACTGCAGCACACCGACCGCACCGACGATCAGGTCATTGTTATTCTGCGGCATGAACACTTGCGTCGCACCTTCTTCAGAAAGTTCTTTCAGACCTTTTTGCAGCTGCTTAGATTTCAAAGGATCTATCAGACGTACACGGCGGAACATTTCCGGAGCAAAGTGCGGAATACCTGTGAACTGCAGATCTTCACCTGAAGTGAACGTATCACCAATCTGAATGGTACCGTGGTTATGCAGACCAATAATATCGCCTGGCCATGCTTCTTCCAAATGCTGACGGTCACCTGCCAGGAAAGTTAAGGCATCACTAATACGCACATCTTTACCCAGACGTACATGCTTCATTTTCAGACCCTTTTCATATCTACCTGAACAGATACGCATGAAAGCAATACGGTCACGGTGCTTCGGATCCATATTGGCCTGAATCTTGAAGACAAAACCACTAAAGCCCTCTTCAGTTGCTTCAACTTTACGGTTTTGTGTTGGATGTGCTTTCGGCTCCGGTGCATATTCACTAAATGCATCCAGGACATGATCGACACCAAAGTTACCCAACGCTGTACCGAACAATACTGGAGTTTGGCGACCCGCAAGAAACTCTTCACGGTCTAATGGCTCATTGGCCATTTGAACCAGTTCAAGAGACTCTTCAAATGCTGCCCATGCCAGCTCACCCACTTTTTCACGCAGGTCTGCATGGTCATAACCATCACGTACCTCGATGTCGGTAATCACTGAGCCGAAACCCGCTTTATAAACGTAGAATTTTTCTTCGATCAAGTTATATACGCCAGCAAAGTCACGACCCGTGCCCAGCGGCCAGGTGATTGGCACACATTTAATTTTCAGGACGTTTTCGATCTCATCCAGAAGCTCAAGCGGCTCACGGATTTCACGGTCCATTTTGTTGACGAAAGAGATGATTGGTGTATCACGCATACGACACACTTCCATCAATTTAATGGTACGGTCCTCGACACCTTTTGCACCATCAATCACCATCAGCGCTGAGTCCACAGCAGTCAGGGTACGGTAAGTATCTTCCGAGAAGTCTTCATGCCCCGGGGTATCGAGCAGGTTGATCATCTTGTCTTTAAACGGGAACTGCATGACGGAGGTTGTGATCGAAATACCACGTTCCTTTTCCATTTCCATCCAGTCCGAAGTCGCTGCACGGTCAGACTTACGGCTTTTCACCATACCGGCAACCTGGATCGCCTGCCCCCATAACAGCAGTTTTTCTGTCATGGTAGTTTTACCAGCATCGGGGTGGGAAATAATCGCGAATGTACGTCGCTGAGCGACCTGCGCCGCTAACTCTTGTTTAAAACTCATGGAAAATACCTACTGCAGATCCGCAGTGCAAAAGATCAAGCACGATCAATATGAAAAATTGGCGATATTGTAGCAGAATTTCTAAATACAGTGATCATTCCTCAATGGCAGCCCTCTCTTGTCTTTCTTATTCATAGAGCAGACGGCTCATAAAAAAGATACTTTTTAAATAAGGATCTCCAGAGACATATCGACTTTTATCTCATGGTAAAACTTATCTAATTCGATTTATATTTTAAGAGATCATTTAGCCTTTATAAATTTATTGAAACAACTGATCGTATTTAAATAAGGATAAGAAAATGACAAGGATTGCCTTTCAGGATCTCTATGCTGAACCTTATACCCATTGTTATGGTTGTGGACGTGACAATCCACATGGTCATCAGTTGAAAAGTTATTGGGATATCCCTTTTTTACAGACTATTGCACATATTTGTCCTGCGCCTCACTTTACCGGTGGTGTGCCCGATCATCTATATGGTGGCTTGATCGCTTCCTTATTGGACTGTCATGGTACGGCTTCTGCTGCAGCATTTAAAAGCCATGCAGTTGGCATCGCATTTGATGGTAATGAAAGCTTAGTACGCTGTGTAACGGGCAACCTGAATATTCAGTTTATTCGCCCGGTACCTATAAATACTGACTTGGTATTGACGGGTCGATTACTGAAAATTGAAGACCGTAAAATCCAGGTTTTACTTTCCCTGTCTGCCAATCATATGGAATGTGCTCAAGCTGAAATGCTCGCTATTCAGATGAAATAGCCCCTGAATGCAGAGGCTGTAAAATAAAATTGAACAGATTAAGAAACGATGACGGCTTCAGGTAAATCCTGAACACTGACTGGCCTGCTGAGTAGAAATCCTTGCAACTGCTGACAACCCAAACGAGTCAGGATATCTGCCTGCAGTTGAGTTTCCACACCTTCAGCAGTGACCTGCAGGCCTAGCTTAATTGCAAGATGAATAATACTTTCCAGGATCATCTCTTCTTTAGAGCCTTCAGTCAGATCTGCAATAAACTCTTTATCAATTTTCAGTTCATTCACTGGCAGGTTCTTTAAATACAAGAAACTGGAATGTCCGGTACCAAAGTCATCAATTGCCAGCTGAATCCCCATATCACGTAGGCGTTCTAGGGTACGCACACTGCTATTAATATGATGCATGGCTGTAGATTCAGTAATCTCGATCATCAGGTGATTTGGATTAATCTGATAACGTGCTAACAGTTCTTCCAGATTTTTAAACAGGTTCTTATGTTCAAACTGCACGGCAGACAAGTTGACAGCAATCGGGAAGAAATGTGTTCCTTCCTCTTCCCATTGATGAATCTGCTTGCAGGCCTGTTCCAGTGCCCAATACCCCATCTGGATAATCAGGCCGGTCTTTTCTGCACCTCGGATAAACATGACCGGTGATAACAAGCCAAGTGCTGGGTGCCGCCAGCGAATCAGGGCTTCTACCCCACAAATTTGCAGATCTTCGGTCCGATATTTGGGCTGGTAATATAGCTCGAACTGGTGTTCTTCAACCGCCTTGTATAAATCATTAATCAGCTTGCTCTGACTTCTGGATTCCTTTTCATCATTGCTGAAATTGAAAAATGAATAAGTATTACGCCCCTGATTTTTGGAGCTTAGCATGGCTGAATCTGCATTGATCAGAAGATCCTGAATGTTTTGACCATGTTCCGGGTACATCGAAATGCCGATACTGCCTGAAACATTGATCACCTTACCCGCAATCGTAAAGCTTTCCTGAATCATACTTAAAATTTTTTCAGCAGCTTCAGTGGCTTGTTGCGGTACAGCATTTTCCATAATCAACAGAAATTCATCACCACCAATTCGCAGCAGTCTGGAGTTTTCATTGAGTAAACCGTGAATCCGATTAGCCAGCTGGATCAGGAGCTGGTCACCCACATGATGCCCAAAGACATCATTTACCGCTTTGAAGCGATCCAGATCGATATACAAAAAGGCAAACTGTACATTACGGTAATGATGGTCATTAAACAGAAAGTGAGAATACTCTGCCAGATAAAGACGATTAGGTAACTTGGTCAGATTATCCTGCACGGCCAGATTGGCCAGTTCTTTATTGGCCTCAGCCAGCTGACGATTGCGGTGCTCTAGGCGCTGTTCCAGCATGGCTACACAAAAACCAGCAACAAGAACCATACAGGTAATGAAAATCACGGTGATCAGCAGTTCGTGTTCAAGCGTAGACGTTTCAGCCAAGCCCTCACCCACCATGGAATGAAAACTGGTCGCTGCCATTCCGGTATAGTGCATACCGACAATGGAAAAAGTGAGCATCAATGCCACACCAACTTTCAGCCAGAAACTGCGACGAGCAATACTGCGATTCTTAAACAGCATCCAGAAGCCTAAACCAGCACCGCTGATAGCAATCAATACCGAACAAATCACCAGTACCGGGTCATAACGGATCACATAACCCTGTACCACCATACTCATCATACCAGTATAGTGCATGCCGGAAATTCCCAGACCCATCAATACGGCGCCGAGTACTAGACGGGGAAAAGGCAGAGTTTTTCGTGTCGTCAGCCAGATGGAAAAGGTTGAGGCAATAAAAGCGATAATGTAAGAGGTAAAGGTCAGTCCGGAGTCAAAATAGGTATTTTCCGGCAGATGACTAGCTGTCATGCCGACAAAGTGCATACACCAGATAGAAAGCCCAAGAATCGCACCACTTGTAATCAGAATCAGCTTTTCATATTTGGGAGGAGCTTTATCAAATAACAGCTGTTCAATTGAAATGGCGAGAAAACAAACCACCAAAGCTACAATGATCGAGCCTACAACCAGATTAATGTCATAATGAACATGAATCATATGAATGTCCTGTAGAGGCTTTCTTTCCCGAACTGTTTAAGCCCACATTGCATCTTCACCAGCCTAACTTGAGGGCACCCAAGAACATTGCTCAACCCACACACCCTTGGTCATATCTGACCCATAAAATTTTTTAATTTATAGATACTTGAACCGCAATAAAAACTATGGCTTTACTGACTTCAATTTAAATCAGAAAAATATGTAACACATATTAAAAGTGTTTCAATTTTTAGCAAATGGTTAAAGCCATTCATTGCTTAGAATTTAGTAGACCTATATCACAATATTGTAAATTTCAACAAAACAGCTAGCATTTTAAAGGCTTATCAATTTTTTTCTTGTTTACTATTTTCCAACAAAAAATAGAAAAACAGCCTGCATCTGCAGGCTGTTAGTCAAATTAAATCATTCAATTCTGGTTAACTATTTCGCTTTGCCTTGTAAACGCGCATAGTCATGCAGAACATTGGCAGCTTCCACGACAAATACTTCCTCTTCAGGGAGCTGCGGACGATCTTTCGCTTTCATCTTGGCACGTGCTTCAATCAATGCATCCAATGAAGCCTGGTAACTTTCCCAGTTTGGATAAGGCTTAAGGCCAGTTGCTGCACGACGAGCATTTTCAGATTCCAAGGTCTTACGTTCAAGTTCCAGCAATTCTGCTTTACGCTGATTCAGATCCAGCACTAAACGCTTTTTCTCCTCAGTTTTCTTGGTAATCGCTTTACGCTGCTCAAGATACTTAAACTGAGGATCCAGATTGACACGAACCTGTGAGCTCTTGATCAGATCAGGTACATATTTCTGTACTTCACCTTCACGTTTAAATGGTGCTGTCGGAATGGTATCCCACTGCAAGGCATTTTTAGCCTTACGCTCACCAAACTCTTCATTGTAGATATCAACCAATTTAATGTCTGGGATCACACCCTTGTTCTGGGTACTGCCACCGGTGACACGATAGAACTTACGTTGCGTCAACGTAGCCTGTCCATGTGCCAAGGTATCCAGCTGCACTTGTGCAGTACCTTTACCCGTAGTGGTGCTACCAATGACAATACCACGCTCATAATCCTGAATCGCAGCAGAGTAGATTTCACTTGCTGATGCAGAAGCCAGATTGACCATTACAGCCAGCGGACCTGCATAAGTCTGTGCACCGCCATCGTCATCTTCAAAGACACTGACATTACCATTGCCATCGCGAATCTGTACCACTGGACCAGACTTGATCACTTGCCCCAGCATACGCGCAACTTCCTCTAATGAACCACCAGGGTTATTGCGTAGATCGACAATGATCCCTTCAACATTCTTCGCTGAAAGTTCTTTCAGGGCATTATTGGTATCTTCTGAAACAGAACGATAATCCGTACCTGCACGACGTGCACGATAGTTCAGATAGAACGATGGAATTTCAATGACACCGTATTGATATTTTTTACCATCACGCTGGATTTCGACTACACGGGTACGTACGCCAGCATCTTCTTCCTGGATCACATCACGGGTAATGGTGACATTACGTGCCTGTCCCAGTGTTGCACCTGCGCCCAGTAAGCGTAAAGTGACTTTGGTTCCACGTTTACCACGAATCAGACCGACAATCTCATTGCTCGGCCAACCAATGACATCGACCATTGGTCCGCCATCCTGAGCGACACCAATAATGCGGTCACCAGATTTCACCTGACCTGATTTACTCGCCGGACCACCTTCAACAATAGTTTCAATCTTGGTGTAGTCTTCATTGCCACGTTCTGGACGAATGGAAACACCGACGCCTTCAAGCTGTAATGTCGTTTGACGGTTCAGCTCCATCGCATCCACAGGCGGGAAATAATTGCTGTGTGGATCGTAGGTCAGCATCATGGCATTCAGCGTTTTGTCCAGTACATCATCGCTCTTGAGACGACTTAAACGCTCAAGTTGACGGGTATAACGCTTGGTTAGGGTTTGTACCGGAGTCAAATCCTCTGGACCGCTTAGATCCTGACCATTGGCCAGTTCTGGATTGTCTTTTAATGCTTTCTGTTTGGCCTGCTCTTCTTCCTTACTAATCGTCAGATTAATCAGCTGAGAGACCAGCATTTTTGACCAATAAGCACGTTGTTCCTCAGGTGTCTTGAAGAATGGTGCTTTCTCACGGTCAGTATCGATATAGACATTGCTTTGATTCAGGTTTTGAGGCTTTTTCAGTTCATCCAGCATAAAGGTATAGAACTGCTTGAGACGATCACTATAGTGTGCATGAATCTCAAATGGACCAGCCAGATTGCCTGATTTCAAGTTGGCACCAAAATTAGCGCCATAACGTTTTTTATAGTTATCAATTTCAGGTGCCAGGAACAGGCTATGTTCCGGATCCAGACTATCAATATAAAAATCAAAGATACGCTGTGAGGTTTGAGTATCCAGACGCATATTCAAATAGTGCTGACGATCCACCAGAGTAGCCAGCTGTCTAGATACGAGCGCTTGTTCTTGAGAGGGTTGAAGGGCTTTGCTTACGACTTCTGATTTTTCAGCAGCAATCGCATCGCTCACCACATGGGTAAAAAAGAATCCGCCTGTCGCAACTGCAACTGCGCAAGCTACTGTTTGAAGTTTCATAAATAGTTCGTACTTCCTTGGCCTTTTGACCAATTTAACCGTGTCGTTTTCCGATCTGAAATAAACGTATCCGGGATCTTAAACAACTTAATAAGTTTATGTTGTGTAGTTTTATCATATTCTGTGCAGTCAAAGTGTAGCAAAAGATTGCAGAAATCAGGTATTGTTTTCGCTGAAAAATTCTAACATGGACACCGCATATGATTGGCGCATTGATGCTCGACATCGCTGGCACTCACCTGACTCAGGAAGATATTGAACTGCTACAGGCTCCACAGGTCGGAGGAGTCATTCTGTTCGGCCGTAATATTGAATCGCCTGTTCAAGTTCGTGTCCTGACGGATCATATGCGTCAGATTCGCCCGGATATTCTGATCGCAGTCGATCAGGAAGGTGGTCGCGTTCAGCGCTTGAAACAAGGCTTCACTCTACTCCCAGCGATGGGCCATTTTGGAGAACTCTACCAAAGTGAACCTGAACATGCACTGGAACTGTCAGAGAAATGTGGCTGGTTAATGGCAACAGAAGTCTTGGCGGTCGGCATTGATTTTAGCTTTGCTCCAGTGCTGGATCTGAACGACATCAGCGATGTTATTGGTGACCGTAGTTTTGCCACGAATATTCAGGACATCATTCCACTGGCAAGCGCTTTCCTAAAGGGTATGAAACGTGCTGGTATGGCATCGACCGGCAAACATTTCCCGGGGCATGGTTCTGTGAAAGCTGATTCTCATGTGGCTGCTGCTGTAGATCCACGTAGTTATGAAGAAATTCAGCAAAAAGACATGCAGACCTTTATTCAGCTGCAGTCACAACTGGATGCCTTAATGCCAGCGCATGTGATTTATAATCAGGTCGATCCAAATCCAGCCGGTTTCTCGGAATTCTGGATTCAAAAGGTGTTGCGTCAGGAGCTTGGTTTCGACGGCGTATTGTTCTCGGATGACTTGAGTATGCAAGCCGCTTGTGTTGCTGGTGGTGCTGATGCTCGCATTCAAGCAGCTTTGAAGGCCGGTTGTGATATGGGTCTGGTCTGTAACGACCGAGCAGCCCAATGTGTGGCGCTAGAAGGAATTGTTGATCTCCCTCTTCCTAATCAGCAACGTCTGGAACGTATGCGTGGTCGTATTCCTCAGATTCAGATTGATGAAGTCCTGGATCTTGGCGATGAATGGCGTCAGGTTCGCGATGAGATTATAAGATTTAAAAATCAGGTGGCTGCATAAGCGCATTTAGCCAGTACGATTTAGGAATACGATAAAAGGAACACCACAAGGTGTTCTTTTTGTTTATGATGTAAAAATACAAAAACTTATACAATAACAATAAGGTCAGGATGACATGACACAACCACTATCACAACATCGCCATATTTCCTTTACTGCGCACTATACCGGTTATATCTGGTACCAAATGGGAATTTCTCATCCAGTGTTTGCAACTGGACGAGGAAAATTCCTCGCCGCATTGGTTCATCCATTAGAAACCTGGGCTGAAAAGCATGTGGGCGGCAGTATGCGTACCACCCTGAAACAGCGCCACCAGATGATTGATGAACATCTATGCCAACTTATTACCCAGCACCCGCAACTACAGGTATTGGAAATTGCTTGTGGACTATCTCCGCGCAGCTGGAATTTCAGACAAAAATTTCCTGACATCAATTACCGCGAACTTGACCTACCCGATATGGCTAAGATCAAAACTCAGGCGCTGAAAATTCTGGATCAGGATGCACCAGAAGTTTTGACCGCTGATATTTTTAGTGAAGAACTGGCTAATATTTTTCAGGTTTTTGATCCTGAACAACCGCTAGTGGTCATTAGCGAAGGGCTGATTAACTACTTTGACAAGGATATGCTACATACATTATTAAAAGGTATTGCTGAGTATGGACAACGCTTTCCGGAAATTCATTACCTCAGCGATATTTACCCTGAACCAGTGAAGAACCGCTTAGCCAGCTTTATCTGGACATGCAGCCGCTTACTGAAATTTATGTCACGTAGTGCTTTTACTTTCCACTTTAAGTCACCGCAAGAATTACAGCAGTTCTGTCAGCAGGCAGGCTTTACAGAGGTAGAAGTAAAACAGCCACAGCGCTATTTTGCTCAGCCTCAGCAGACCAATCCCGCAATTGAACAAGATGAGCATTTAGGCGATCTGGTCTGGATGATTCATGCGACAAAAAAAAACAGCGTTAAATAACGCTGTTTTTTTTAAGTATTTAATTAAATTTCGAATTCAGGCCGGTAGCAGTCTAAACGACTGCATCCAGCACTTGCGCTTCAAGTAGCGCTTTTTGAGTCTGAACAAAACGTAGCAAACGTTCCGCCACTTCAAAACTACCGTGCTTAAATAAGGCACGAATCTGCGTTTCAGCATGCTGGAAGATCAGGCATTCAATCTTGAACTCACCCTCTTCATCCTCCAGATGCAAGGCCAAATCGCGTGGATACTGGATAGCCTGTTGCATGTGTGCTTCATTCATTTCAAATAAGACACCAAAGAAACTTAAGTCAACGATAGTGGTAGACAAACGCAGATCCGAGTGCCGGTGACTCAGGAAACGTTCAGGTTCTTGCACTGGAATACGGTCTTCGCCACGACGTTCAAGTTTCAGCATCTGTTCCCGCGTAAAGGGAATAATACCTTCCAGCTGATCTACCGGTTCATCACGCAGGAAAGTCGCAAACAGATGCATGGTTTCTTTACGGCGCTGTAGCTGTGGTACATGGTCGGCACTGGCAATCTGTACATACTGCATGTCTGGACACTGTAGAGCAAAGCCTGCATTTTCATGTGGCAGGGTAAAACTGTCATATTGGCCACACGCGACGAGTACTTTACATTGTGGAATCGGCACATGTTTCAGACGTAAGAGACGGTTGCAGTTAACATCATAACGATCTTGCTCAGTTGCGGTAAACTCCGCCATCTGTCTGAAAAACAGACGCTTGGCCGTCGGTGACATGCGGGTTTCTTTTAAACGTGCATGATTGACCAGATACAAAATAACAGCTTGACCAAACTCGTCCATCCGCCCTTCTCTCATCAGGTGCAGGGATTCTTCCAGCAACATCCGCCAGCTCTTGCGGGTTTTTTGCATCACACCCATCAGGATCATGCGATCCACCAGCTCAGGACGTTGATCTGCCAGACAGGAAGCGACGACAGATCCTAATGACATTCCCAATACTGCAACCTTAGGCAAACACATCTGCTCTAGCCAGCGTCCCAGCATGCCTGCGAGGTCTTCAAGTTCCAGAGAACCCGCAGAGATGCCTGTATCCACATTGGTGATCTGCTGGTTAGCACCCATTGAAGGCAAGTCAATCAAGATGATTGGCCCTGCAGCAAAGAGCTGCTCTACACAGTATTTATAGGAATTAAAGTTCTGAAACGCACCACCAATAATGACCATCGGTGTCATATGCAGAGTTTCAGGGCGGGCAATTGCCATATATTCAATTTTCCAGCCATCCATCCAGGTCGTACGCGGTGGCTGTTTAAAACTGTTTTTATCGTATAGATCAAAAAACGCATGGTGGCTGTGTTGATCAATGCGATGGTGGTCCATCTGGATAATGGAATTCATCTTCCTTTCCTCCATCCTTGCCTTATTTTTATTGTGCAAGCAATTATTGAGAGATTTCATGCTTCAAGATCAAATGGGAAAGACTTGAATACGCGTCCTACTCTTTATTTATTATTGAATTCGACATCAATGTCGCTGTCATCCATTCTATACAGAGGTTCTTTTTACACGCAACTAATCTTGCAACCGCTTGTCTGCTTTTAAAGATAAAACGATTTCAAAATGTTTAACGATTGTAAAAGCACATGAATTTTCGCCAGCAGACTTCATTGTAGCGGCTCAGACTGTTAATATCAGAAGGATATTTCTAAGTGATCGAACCGCTATGCAAGAGTCTATTGAACAATATATGCAAACGGTAGGACAGCAGGCTCGTCAGGCTTCACGCGTCTTGGCGCGTGCGTCCACCCAAACTAAAAACGATGCATTGTCAGCAATTTATACTGCTCTAAAAAACAGTGAAACTGCGATTTTAGCTGCCAACCAGATTGATATGACCAAAGCGCACACCAATAATCTGGACAGTGCCCTCCTCGATCGCTTAGAACTGACTCCCGCACGCTTTAAAGGCATGTTACAGGGACTGAATGATGTAATTAGCCTGGTAGATCCGATTGGTGAAATCACCGATATGGCTTATCGCCCATCTGGCATTCAACTGGGTAAAATGCGCGTTCCTCTTGGCGTGGTTGGCATGATCTATGAATCACGTCCAAATGTGACCTTGGAAGCAGCCTCTTTAGCACTTAAATCTGGCAATGCCATTATTTTACGTGGTGGTTCAGAAGCACTCGAGTCTAACCAGGCTATTGCCAAAGCGATTCAGCATGGTTTACAGGTTTCAGGCTTACCAGAAGCAGCCGTGCAAGTGATCAATACTACAGACCGTGCCGCAGTCGGCCAACTGATTACCATGTCTGAATATGTGGACGTAATCGTGCCTCGTGGTGGTAAGGGTCTGATTGAACGCATTACTAACGATGCACGTGTACCTGTGATTAAGCATCTTGATGGTAACTGTCATGTCTATGTAGAAGCACAGGCAGACTTGCTTAAAGCGCTGCCTATTGCCCTGAACGCCAAGACCCATCGCTATGGTGTATGTAATGCCATGGAAACTTTACTGGTCGATGAAAAAGTCGCTGAGGAGTTCCTGCCACGTATTGCTGAACTCTATGAAGAAAAACAGGTAGAACTGCGTGGTTGTCCTGCAACTCAACGTATTCTGGATAAAGCAATACCTGCTTCAGAAGAAGACTGGTATACCGAATATCTTGGTCCGATCCTGGCAGTGAAAGTGGTTTCTGGTGTGGAAGAAGCGATTGAACATATCAATAAATATGGTTCGCATCATACTGATTCAATCATCACTGAAAACTACAGCATTGCGCGTGAATTTTTAGCTGGTGTAGATTCCAGCTCGGTGATGATCAACGCCTCTACCCGCTTTGCTGATGGTTTTGAATATGGACTCGGTGCGGAAATCGGCATTTCAACCGATAAAATCCATGCCCGCGGTCCAGTTGGCCTTGAAGGTCTGACTTCACAAAAATGGGTAGTATTTGGTGACGGCCAGATTCGCCAATAAGAATTCAGTAGAAAATTATCTTCAGCCCTGTTCGCAGGGCTAATTTTTTTATAGAAGTAAATAAAGAAAAGAAAAATCCAGCTTAGTAAACCTTTGAGTCACTTTTTATGAAGATTATCTTTAGAAATTTGTAAGTTGTTTAAAATTCCAACAATTCAATGTATAAACTATAAAAAGTAAAGCGATTGGCAAGCTTTACAAGGCGTATCAGTTCAACAATGTTCTTTAATAAGATCTGATTTGACTACTATTTCACTGATAAATGAAAACGATGAACTGATAAATTTTAATTATAACTAGCCAAATGATCGATAGTGCTTAAGTCTAATCACCTAAAGTCTATCTAGGACGGAAAAATATCGCATGTTACAACTGCATCACTGATCTAAATTGCATCGCCTAGGCTTGCAAACCAGATCAACCAAATGGATGAGAATTTTAATTAGAATCGGGTAAACAATCGTGTCTAAATCAGTATTAGTTATTAATTGTGGCTCTTCTTCAATCAAATTTGCCTTATTACTTGAAGAACAGAATTTCCGTATTCACGGCTTAGCTGAGAACTTAGGCACAGAAAATGCCCGTATTAAAGGTGTGACTGTCGGTAATGAACCGGTAGACATCCATATCCCATTTGCAGATCATAAAAAAGCACTAGAAGTTGGTCTGGAACGTTTAGCCAACTATAAGCCAGATACAATTGGTCACCGTGTAGTACACGGCGGCAGCTTGACCAAAGCTGAACTGATCAATGATGAGATCATTGAAAAGATTCGTGAAGCCACTCCGCTTGCACCGTTACATAATCCGGCACATTTGATCGGGATCGAAGCGACACAACGCCTGTTCCCGGATTTGCCACAGGTTGCGGTATTTGATACGGCTTTCCATCAAACCATGCCAGCGCATGCTTACCGTTATGCTGTACCTAAATTCCTTTACGAGGATTTTGGGGTACGTCGTTACGGTTTCCATGGTACCAGCCATGCTTATGTATCTGAGCGCGGTTCTGAACTGGCGGGTAGCTTCAAACAAGGTGGCTGGTTAACAGCACATCTGGGTAATGGTAGCTCGACCTGTGCAGTATGGAATGGGCAAAGTGTCGATACCTCTATGGGCCTGACTCCACTGGAAGGGCTGGTAATGGGTACGCGTAGCGGTGATGTTGACCCGAGTCTGCATAGCTTCCTGGCAGCGAATCTGGGCTGGGATGTCTATAAAATTGACAGAATGCTAAACAAAGAAAGTGGCTTGCTCGGCTTATCAGACAATCTGTCTAATGACATGCGTACGCTAATCGAAGCCTCTGAACAAGGCAATGAAGATGCTACGCTTGCGATTGAAGTATTCTGCTACCGTCTAGCAAAATCACTGGCTGCTTTAAGCTGTGGCCTACCACGTCTTGATGGTCTGTTCTTCACAGGTGGTATCGGTGAAAACTCGGCTTATATCCGTGAAAAAACCATGGCCTACCTGCCACACTTTGGTTTCAACCTGGACAAAGAAGCCAATAATGTGTTGAAACGTGGTACCGAAGGTCGTATCGATAATGGTACAGGTCCACAAATCTGGGTGGTACCAACCGATGAAGAAGGCCGTATCGCCAAAGAAACCCAAAGCGTGGTTGAGCAGGAAGTGGAGAACGCTACTGCAAAAAAGTCTGAACTTGAGGCTACGCTTGCTTAAGCAAGCGTAGGATTCCTATACCTTCTATTTGATTTTAGATATTTGAATACACTATGAAGACCATTCTATTAGTTCCGACTGGGGAAGGCGTTGGTTTAACGTCTGCATGCTTAGGCCTGATTTACGCACTGGAATGCCAAGGTGTGAAGGCTGGTTTTGTCAAACCATTCTCTCAGGAAATTACTGATACGGCAGACCGTACCACTGCCCTGTATCGGCACGTCTCCAATGCCCAGACTGTGGAACCCATCAGCTATAACGCAATGATGCAACGTCTTAGCCATGGCGATCAGGATGAACTTCTAGAAGATGCTGTGCGTCTGCATCGTGAAATTGCCCGCAATCATGACCTGATCATTGTAGAAGGTGTGGTACCCAATGGTCGTGACAGTTTTGTCGATGACCTAAATGCTTCTCTGGCTCAGGCACTCGATGCCAAAGTGATTATTGTCAGCAATGCCGATATCCGTCATCCAGCGCAAACAGCAGAAAAAGTTGAAAATCAGATTCGTAATTTTGGTGGTGCGAGCTCAACACGTCTGTCTAGCGTCCTTTTCATGCGTACTAAAGGTTTATCTGAAGAATCTGCTCAGATTCCAGTGACCATTGATCCAGAACTGCGTCTGACTGCTGAAACTGAACAGTTTGTGCAAGCCATTCAGAAAACCCATCCCTATATCGGCTCTGAAAAGCTTCCAGTGATTGGCTTGGTACCATTTAGTAAAACCCTGAGCGTGCCACGTATGTCAGATCTGGCTGCGCACATTTCTGCGCTGTGGATTCATCAAGGTGAAGCCGCTCAACGCCGTGTTCAGCACAGCAGCCTGATTGCTTCTAGTATTGAACATGAACTGCATAAATTTATCGCGGGTGAACTGATCATTACTGCCTCTGACCGTGTCGATGTGCTGTTAGCAAGTAGTCTCGCGAGCTGTAATGGTATTCCACTGGCTGGTTTAGTCCTGACTGAACAACATCAGCCAAACGAACAGGTACTGGGTTTCTGCCAGTCTGCAATTAAACATGGCTTGCCAATTTTACACACCCCATTAAGCACATTCGAAACTGCGCAGAAGCTGGCCAATCTTGGCAATGAAATTCCAGTTGATGATACAGAACGTGCTGATCAGGTCACCCGTTTTGTATCTAGCCATATCAATCCAGACTGGCTGATTCAGATGCTAAATGGCACCTACAAGCCACGCCTGTCTCCTTCTGCTTTCCGTCATGAGCTGGTACAGAAATCGATTGCAGCAAAAAAACGTATTGTGCTACCTGAAGGTGATGAGCCACGCACCATTCAGGCCGCGGCTATCTGTCAGTCACGTGGTATTGCGCATTGTATTCTGCTGGCTAAGCCTGAAGCTGTACTGGAAGTTGCCAAAGCACGTGGTATTGAACTGCCAGAAGGTTTAGAAATTGTCGATCCTGACCTGATTCGCGATGACTATGTCGAAAAAATGGTAACGCTGCGTAAAGGCAAGCTGAATGAACTGCAAGCCAAAGAACAACTGCAGGATACTGTTGTTTTAGGTACGATGATGCTGGCACTTGATCAGGTGGATGGCCTAGTATCTGGTGCAGTTCACACTACTGCAAATACTGTGCGTCCAGCCTTCCAGCTGATTAAGACTGCGCCAGATTATTCACTGGTTTCTTCGGTGTTCTTTATGCTGTTACCAGATGAAGTATATGTGTATGGTGACTGCGCGATTAATCCGGATCCGGATGCTGCGCAACTGGCAGAAATTGCCATCCAGTCTGCTGACTCGGCAAAAGCTTTTGGTATTGACCCACGTATTGCTATGATTTCCTACTCTACCGGAACTTCTGGCGCCGGTGCTGATGTAGAGAAAGTGGCAGAAGCTACTCGTATTGCCAAGGAACGTCGTCCTGATCTGTTGATTGATGGTCCATTACAATATGATGCTGCATCAGTTGAAAGCGTAGGTCGTCAAAAAGCACCGGATTCACAAGTGGCTGGTCGTGCCAATGTCTTCATCTTCCCGGATTTGAATACGGGTAACACGACTTATAAAGCGGTGCAACGTGCAGCAAATGTGGTGAGTGTCGGTCCAATGCTGCAAGGCCTGAATAAGCCAGTAAATGACTTGTCACGTGGTGCCTTGGTCGATGACATCGTATTTACCATTGCACTCACTGCAATTCAGGCGGATCAGCAAGGTCAATAGATATATTCTAAATTTTTACAACCACCCATAAGGGTGGTTTTTTATTCTCTTTAAATAAATTTATTTTTAAAACATATATTTATTTTTCATGTAAAAATTCCTCTATTAATAATTTTGTTTACTAATAGAAATACGTTACCAAAAGAGCTTGACTTCCTTTTGCATAAATTATATACATCAATAATGATACGAATCGTATCATTATATGGAAATTATAAGAATATTTAAAATAGACAGGATGTGTGCCCATGATAGGTTTGATAGGAATTGTCTTATCCTTAATATTGCTCATGTATCTAGCATATAAAGGATTTAGCGTAATTATTTTGGCACCTGCTTTAGCATTATTTGCTGTGCTTTGGAGCGGGTATAGTCATGAACTACTCGGGTTTTACTCGCAAGTTTTTATGACTGGTCTCGGTGGTTACATCATCAAATATTTCCCATTGTTTTTACTTGGTGCCATTTTTGGGAAATTAATGGATGATTCAGGTTCAGCAAATACCATTGCTAACTTCTTTGTAAATAAATTAGGTCATCACCGTGCAATGCTTTCAATTGTATTGTCATGTGCAGTACTAACATATGGTGGAGTGTCGCTGTTTGTTGTTGGTTTTGCCGTCTTTCCAATTGCAGCCGCATTATTTCGAGAACTAAATATCCCTAAACGTTTGATTCCAGGTGCAATCATGTTAGGTGCATTGACCTTTACAATGACTGCATTACCAGGTACACCAGCCATTCAGAATGCTATTCCAATGCCTTTCTTTGGAACAGATCTTTATGCAGCACCTGGTTTAGGAATAATTTCTTCAATCTTTATGCTAATTGCAGGTATGTGGTGGCTTAATCGCAGAATTGCGCATGCTGCTGCAAATAATGAGGGCTATGGCAATCATATAGAACATCATCAAGGTCCGCGCCAACATGCAGGTCCTAGCTTGATGATCGCATTTGCTCCAATTATTGTAGTGATTGTGGCAAACCTTGTTTTAACTAAGTTGATCTTACCTCAACTTGACGTTTCCTATTTAGCCACCGATAAATTTGGCAATACTTCTCTTAATTCTGTTGTTGGTTTATGGGCCATTATCTGTGCCTTAGTACTTGCCTGTTTGACTATTATTTTCTGTAACTGGAACAGGATTGCTGATGTTAAAGAGTCATTACAACAAGGTGTATCTTCTTCTTTCTTGCCTATTTTTAACACAGCATCAGAAGTAGGTTATGGCTCAGTCATCGCTTCCTTAGCTGGCTTCCTCATTCTTAGAGACTTTCTTGTAGGGCTTGCACCTCATAACCCTCTTATCTCAGAAGCAATCGTAATTAATGTCTTAGCCGGAATTACAGGTTCAGCTTCTGGTGGTTTGAGTATTGCCCTAAATACGATGGGTGAAACCTATATGAATTTGGCAACTGAATTCGGAATCAATCCAGAACTTATGCATCGTGTTGCATCCATGGCCTCTGGTGCACTTGACTCTCTCCCTCACAACGGTGCGGTGATAACCATTATTACTTTATGTGGACTGACACATAAACAATCCTATTACGACATGTTTGTCGTCGCAGTCATTATTCCATTAATTGCACTGACTGGTGTTATTACACTTGGAACGATGTTTGGTTCTTTCTAAAACAAGTTGGAAAGTTATTAATAAAGGAAGATATGAATGACTCATACTATTAATTTACCAAGAATTATGGAAGTTGGTAAAAATTCAAGATTTAAACTCCCAGACATATTAAAAACGATAGGATGCAGCAAGCCACTTATTATCACAGATAAAGTGATGGTATCGCTGGGTTATGTTTCAGAAATCCAGTGCATCCTCAGCGAGGCAAATATTACATCAGAATATTTTGATGAAACTATCCCAGAACCAACATCGGCTTCTATTGAAGCAGGTGTAGTTAAAGTCAGATCAAGTCAATACGATTCAATTATCGCAGTTGGCGGTGGTAGCCCAATTGATAGTGCCAAAGCTATTAGTATCTTAGGAAAGTTTGGTGGTGAGATTCGTGACTACAAATTTCCTCGCCAGGTCAATGAAACAGGTTTACCTATTATTGCCATTCCCACGACAGCTGGTACCGGCTCTGAATGTACACGTTTTACCATTATTACCAATGATGCAACGAATGAAAAAATGCTCTGTGCAGGAATAGGCTTTCTCCCGATTGCTGCGATAGTAGACTATCAACTAACTATGTCTTTACCTGCCCGGACAACAGCAGATACAGGTATTGATGCTTTAACCCATGCCATAGAAGCCTATGTGAGTAAAAAAGCAAGTCCTTATAGTGATGCACAGGCTATCGCTGCTATGCGTTTAATCGGTCCTAACTTACAACGTGTTTACCACGAACCGAGCAATGAACTTGCGCGAGAAAGCATGATGCTTGGATCTACCTTGGCCGGTATCGCCTTTTCAAATGCATCTGTTGCTCTCGTTCACGGTATGAGTCGACCAATAGGTGCTTTTTTCCATGTACCTCATGGGCTGTCTAATGCCATGTTATTACCCATGATTACTGAGTATTCAATTGCAGCTGCACCTGAACGCTATGCTGACTGTGCCCGTGCAATTGGGGTCGCACATATTGATGATCATGATGATGTTGCAAACCAAAAACTGGTATCTGCACTCATTCAAATCAATCAAGAGCTACAAGTTCCAACTCTTGCGGAATTTGGAGTTGAAAAGACCTATTTTGATGAGGTTGTGCAAACTATGGCAGAACAGGCTTTAGCTTCTGGCTCACCAGGTAATAACCCGCGTGTGCCCTCTATCCCAGAAATGGTCGAACTTTATTACAAGCTTTGGTAATTCAGAATTCAAAAACTCACCTAATCATTTTTATTCAAGGAATTAGATTATGACAACTATCGGACATTTTATTAATGGTGAAACTTGCTTAGACGCTCATCGTACTCAACCAGTTTTTAATCCATCAACTGGTACTTCAGAAAATGAAGTTGCGATTGCAAGCAAGCAAACAGTCGAACAGGCCATTGCTGCTGCTGTAGCCGCTTTTCCAGAATGGCGTAACACACCTGTACTCAAACGTGCTCGGGTGATGTTCAAATTTAAAGAATTACTTGAGAAAAATGCAGATAAAATCTGTGAGCTGATCGGTAGTGAACACGGTAAAATTGTCCATGATGCAGCAGGTGAACTACAACGTGGCATTGAAAATGTTGAATATGCCTGTGGTGCTCCTGAATTCCTAAAAGGAGAATACAGTAAAAACGTAGGACCTAATATTGATTCCTGGAGTGAAATGCAGCCTTTAGGTGTGGTTGCAGGCATTACACCATTTAATTTCCCAGTTATGGTTCCACTGTGGATGTTCCCAATGGCAATTGTATGTGGGAACACTTTTGTATTGAAACCTTCAGAGCGCGATCCATCTTCTACACTATTTATTGCCCAACTTTTAAAAGAGGCTGGCTTACCAGATGGTGTATTAAATGTTGTAAATGGGGATAAAGAAGCGGTCGACACCTTATTATATGACCCTCGTGTACAAGCAATCAGTTTTGTAGGTTCTACCCCGATTGCTGAATACATTTATACTACTGCTACTTCACAAGGTAAACGTTGTCAGGCGCTAGGTGGAGCAAAAAATCATGCCATTATTATGCCTGACGCTGATATAGACAATGTCGTTAGCTCTTTGCTTGGTGCAGCATTTGGTTCATCGGGTGAGCGCTGCATGGCTTTATCCGTGGCTGTTGCAGTCGGTGACGAAATTGCCGACCAAGTTATTGAAAAATTAAAAAATGAAATTCAAAAATTAAAATTTGGTCATTTTTCTGACAAAAGTAATGATTTCGGTGCTGTGATTACCGCTCAACATAAAGCTAAAGTGATTGGTTATATTGATAGTGCAGAACAGCAAGGCGCCACCATTGTAGTAGATGGCCGTCAGGTAGCTCCTGAAGGCTATGAGAATGGTTTTTATGTTGGACCTACACTCATTGATCAGGTACGTTCAGACATGGTGAGTTATAAAGAAGAAATTTTTGGCCCCGTATTACAAATCTTGCGAGTAAATACCATGCAAGAAGCGATGGACTTGATTGATCAACATGAATACGGGAACGGAACATGTATCTATACTCGTGATGGTGAAGCTGCACGTTATTTCTCAGATCACATTCAAGTTGGGATGGTAGGAATTAATATCCCACTACCCGTACCAGTTGCATCACACAGCTTTGGTGGGTGGAAAAGATCATTATTTGGTGATTTACATGCTTATGGTCCGGATGGTGCACGTTTCTACACACGCCGTAAGACCATCACCCAACGTTGGCCATCTGCCAATATTAGAGAAGGTGCGCAATTCTCTATGCCAACCTTAAATTAATTTCAGTTATTCCCTTCTAAAAAGAGCAAATCTTTAAAAAGAATTGCTCTTTTTTTTACTCTTCATTTTCAATAAGCTTACTCAGTTCATGTGCTGCATTTCTTAATAATGGCTCAAATGCTAGTAAATCATCTAATGACTTTCTTATCGTGGGTGCATGAGTGTATAAACAGGCTACAATATTGTCATTTTTTTGAATAGGTACAGAGCAAGCTACCATACCTGCAACAAACTCCTCATTATCTGTTCCTAATTTTTTATTAAAAATTTCTTCCAAGTTTTGTTCTAAAAGTTCAGGATTAGTAATGGTATTTTTAGTCAGTTGAGTAATAGGTAAATGCTCAACAATATTTTTACGTTTATTTTTCGGCTGATAACTTAAAAATAATTTTCCACTCGAGGTACACCATAAAGGTACTTCTGAGCCTACAGGTAAGTAAATTTGTAATGGCCAGTTGGTTTGTACACGATCGGTATAAAGCATCTGATTATTATTTAAAATAGCAATCCCACAAGTTTCATTAATCTGATTAGACAATTTCTGAAGAATCGCCAGTCGTTCAACTTTTCGAGGTTCTTGTTCCCATGTGCACATCAGCATCTTATAGGTACGGTCAGCAATAATATAACCACCATACATATCATAGGTAACAAAACCTTCCTGTTCTAATGTCTGTAACAGTCGATGAATACTAGGCTTAGGGATATCAAGTTGAATGGATAAATCCAAGGGAGTTGGAGGATGCTTTGCTGTAGAAATTGCTTCCACAATATCTAATACTCGTGTAATCGATGATCCCTTTTTCATTCATCCCTCATAAGATTATGCAATTTATGATTTTCATTAGCGCTCTTTATTTTAGAGTTACCTTTTAAATTAATCTATGAAAATCGAATTTAATATCTATTAATAAAATATTAGACAGTTAACGATTAAAGCAGCTCATTAAGCTCTGACTCAATTCTCTATCTGTATTTACACCATCCAATGGACACATTGGATGGTTTTTTGTTTTTAAAGATGTATAAGAATGCCAGTCGATTTGACTGGCATTCTTGGGTAAATCATTTGCTTTTCTCCCTCTATTATAAAGAGAGGTAGGAATATAAAGAAAAGCAGTTTAACTTACATGGTTGTCCATTCATTACGAACATCATCTGCTGCTTTATTCAAAATCACCTGATCACCTTTGACTTCGCTGACCCAGTTTAACGGAATCAGATGATGCTCATTATTTTCGTCGTCACTTCTTGTTAATTTAATTGAATCTTGGCCTTCTAAATGGTCCACTTTTCCAACCTGTGTCCCGTCTGAAGCAATTACTGATGCATGTTCCTTGATGTCACCTGGATTTACTGTAGTCATTACAATTGCCCTATTATTAATAGAAGTTGAGAGAAATCAGTCTAGGCAATAAAAATTCGGTTGTGTGTAAGGGTTATCAGGCTTTGAGTATTACTGGGTTAATAATAGATCTCTTTCATAAATCAAAAAACGATCTTCTTTTTGGTTAATATTTGCACTCCGGATTTCTTGGCATTCGTGCATAATCTGCGGATGAAATACATCGATTCAAACAAGCTTTCTGATCCTCAGTTCAAGCGATACACAGGCATCTCATGGTCAACTTTCTATTTGATGGTTGAGCAATTGCAGAAGCATGTCTCTGCCAAAGGCAGACCGCCCAAGTTAAGCCTGGAGGATCAGGTTCTGCTCTGTCTGAGCTATTGGCGGGAATACCGAACCTTATTTCACGTTGCGACGAGTTACGGGGTTTCAGAGCCCACAGCCTCAAGAATTGTCCGTCATGTTGAAGACTGCCTGATTCGGTCCAATCTGTTTAATTTACCCAAAGATTTACCCGAGGGCGAAGGCATCGACTGGAATGTTGTGATCGTGGATGCCACGGAAATTCCAATCCAAAGGCCTAAAAAAACAGAAGAAAAGCTATAGCGGCAAGAAAAAGACCCATACCTTTAAAGTACAGGCCATGATTCACTACAAAACTCAGCAAATTCTGAGTTTATGTACCAGTCGCGGTGCAGTGCATGATTTCGAGTTGTTCAAACGCAATTTAAACCAGATTCCTTTTGGGGCTTTTATCCTTGCAGATAAAGGCTATCAGGGGATTTATGTGTTGTATCCGAATAGCCTGTTACCATTAAAAGCCAAAAGACACTGTAAATTGGATCCTGAATTGAAAATCTATAATCAGGAAATCAATAAAAGAAGAATCGGAATTGAGCATGTATTTGGCAGCCTGAAAACCTTCAAAATCCTTGCTGAGCGTTATCGAAATAGAGGTAAAAGGCTTGGTTTGAGATTCAATTTAATCGCTGGAATCTACAACTTGGAACTGAGCAAAAAATGATTTATGAAAGAGGTCTACTGTTTTTTTACTGCTTTTTAAATAAAATAATGATTTTAAAATCAATTGATTAAATATGTTTTAATAAAATATTTAAAGCTCAAATTTTGATTTGGTTTACGTAAAATATGAACAACTCAAAGAAAACCAACTCAATTAAAATTTAATGCTTATAACATGACATTTATTCAACATAGATCAACACAGAATACGGACTTTTAGCATCAAGACTACATATTCATTCCGCTATGGCTTGCATAATTTTGGGTGAGAATTAATCAAATATAACCTGGAGAAAAATCATGAGAAGACTTGGAACTTTAGACTGGATCGCCTACGCATTAGCCATTATTGGTGGCTTGAATTGGGGCTTGGTTGGTGCATTTGACTTTAACTTAGTCGCAGCAATCTTTGGTGAGCAGAGTGCACTTTCTCGAATTATTTATGTTCTGGTTGGCCTGTCTGCGATTTACCTGATCTATACTGCAACTAAGTTAGGCCGTCATGATGTGCATCATGAAGCTCATACACGAACAATGCATTAATAAATCAGCATATATAAGCTCACTCATTATTTAGTTAATGAATTAAATAGTTAAAGTGAGTTGGCTGCTAAATAAAAACGGAGCTTATGCTCCGTTTTTATTGTATAAAGAATAATTAAATATAGATTTATATTTTTATTTATCTGAATAATAGACTTATTTCATAAGTCATTTTTTACTCAGTTCCATATTGTAGATTCCAGCAATTAAATTGAATCTTAAACCCAGTCTTTTTCCTCGATTACGATATCGCTCAGCAAGGATTTTGAAGGTTTTTAAACTGCCAAATACATGCTCAATCCCAATTCTTCTTTTGTTGATTTCTTGATTATAGATTTTTAGTTCAGGATTCAATTTACAGCGCTTTTTTGCTTTTAATGGCAATAGGCTATTTGGATACACTGAGTAAATCCCTTGATAGCCTTTATCTGCAAGGATAAAGGCACCTGCCGGAATCTGATGCAAGTTTCGTTTGAAGAGTGCGAAATCATGTACAGCACCACGACTCGTGCATAAACTCAGAATTTGTTGAGTTCTATAATGAATGATGGCCTGTACTTTGAAAGTATGTGCCTTCTTTTTGCCACTATAGCTTTTCTTCTGTTTTTTTAGGTCTTTGTATTGGAATTTCTGTGGCATCAACAATCACCACGTTCCAGTCGATGCCTTCGCCCTTAGGTAAATGCTTCGGTAAATTAAATAGATTAGACTTGATCAGGCAGTCCTCTACATGACGGACAATTCTTGAAGCAGTCGGCTCTGACACACCATAACTAGTTGCAACATGGAACAATGTTCGATATTCACGCCAATAACTTAAGCACAGAAGGATTTGATCTTCTATGCTTAATTTGGTGGGTCTACCTTTAGCAGGAACATGCATTTTCAGTTGTTCCACCATTAAATCAAAGGTTGACCATGAGATGCCTGTGTATCGCTTAAACTGTGTTTCAGAAAGCTTTTTTGAATCGATGTATTTCATCCGCAGATTATGCATGAATATTTAAAATTCTTCGGTACAAATAATCAGCAAGAGACTGTTTGTTTTTTGATTTATGAAAGAGGCCTAATGTAATGATAAAAATACAGTGTGTTTCAACAAGTGAATTGCGTAGCAGAGTGGTGTAAAGATTTGGATTTGGAAGACTGTTTAGAAAAATATGAGAATAACTTTTATAAAATTATGGGCATAAAAAAAGAAGATTAAGCTTAGGCTTGATCTTCTTTCTGACCGTACATCCAAGTCGCTGCGATATATACACAAAAACCGCTAGCCATCAAAATACCTGTAACCATTGTCTTAGGATCTCTTCGTTTCGATGTGTGCATTATGCGAAAGTTTTATGACAGTTATATGACAATATACAAAGTAGTGTATTTTAAGAATATATATAAATTTCAAATACTTAATTAAATAGATAATGTTTTTCTATTTTTAAAATATGAAATATGACAGTCATTATGACAGTTTTTAGTCAAATTATGACACGCTAGACTCTATCTCTAGGCAGCTAAACGTATATTAAACTTTCGCCCAAAAGCGCCGTAAAACGTCCCACAACTTTTGTGTTTTGTCATATAATTTAGCCCGCTAGCTATCAGCCCGCTCAAGAGATTTTTGTATGACAACTATTATCAAGCAAGATGACTTGATCACATCGGTTAAAGATGCGCTTCAGTTCATTTCTTACTACCATCCACAAGACTTCATCCAGGCGATGAGTCGTGCGTATGACCGTGAAGAAAACAAAGCGGCTAAAGATGCGATCGCGCAAATCTTAATTAACTCTCGTATGTGTGCAGAAGGCCACCGCCCAATCTGCCAGGATACCGGTATCGTAAACGTATTCGTTGAAGTGGGCATGGACGTTAAATTCGATTTAACGATGAGCTTAGACGATGCGATTAATGAAGGTGTACGTCAAGGTTACCTAGAAAATTCTAACGTCCTGCGTGCGTCTGTACTTGCTGACCCTGCATTCGGTCGTAAGAATACCAAAGACAACACCCCTGCTGTGATCTACCACAAACTTGTTCCAGGTAACAAAGTTGACATCACTGTTGCAGCGAAAGGTGGCGGCTCAGAAAACAAATCTAAACTTGCAATGTTGAACCCATCTGACTCAATCGTGGATTGGGTACTGAAAACTGTTCCAACGATGGGTGCAGGCTGGTGTCCACCAGGTATGCTCGGTATTGGTATCGGTGGTACAGCTGAAAAAGCTATGATGCTTGCAAAAGAAGCCTTGATGGAAGAGTTGGACATGGACGAACTTCTTCGTCGTGGTCCACAATCTAAACTTGAAGAACTTCGTATTGAAATCTTTGAGAAAGTAAACGCGCTTGGTATTGGTGCTCAAGGTCTTGGCGGTTTAACCACTGTTCTCGACATCAAAATCAAAGATTACCCTTGTCACGCTGCGGGCAAACCAGTCGGCATGATTCCGAACTGTGCTGCAACGCGTCATGCACACTTCACGCTTGATGGTTCAGGTGTTGCAAACATTATTGCACCGAAACTTGAAGACTATCCTGAAGTAACTTGGGATTCATCTTCTTCTAAACGTGTAGATTTAGATACCATTACTCAAGAAGAAATGAACGCTTGGCAACCAGGTGACACATTACTTCTGAACGGTACAATCTATACAGGTCGTGATGCTGCACACAAACGTATGGTAGACATGCTGAACAACGGAGAAGAACTTCCTGTTGATCTTAAAGGCAAGTTCATCTACTACGTAGGTCCTGTTGATCCAGTGGGCGACGAAGTTGTAGGTCCTGCAGGTCCAACAACTGCAACACGTATGGACAAATTCACACGTCAAGTGCTTGAAGCAACTGGCATGTTCGGCATGATCGGTAAAGCAGACCGCGGTCCTGCTGCTGTTGAAGCAATCAAAGACAACAAAGCAACTTACTTAATGGCTGTTGGTGGTGCTGCATACTTAGTATCTAAAGCCATCCGTGAAGCTGAAGTTGTTGCATTTGCAGACCTTGGTATGGAAGCAATCTACAAGTTTGTTGTAAAAGACATGCCTGTATCTGTTGCTGTTGACGTAAACGGTACTTCTGTACACGCAACTGCACCGAAAATCTGGCAGGCTAAAATTGGCAAAATCCCAGTAGTTGACGCTGCTGCAGGCTAATTTAAGCTGCAAAAAAGCACCCTTGATGGGTGCTTTTTTATTGCGTTCTTTTATTACACAGGTTTGCTTACCAAGTGCGCGGATCCCACAATTTAAATGGTGTAGTCAGTTGTACGTCTTCAGCAGGATCATATTCGATGGCTTTAATTTTCTGAGCCTTCTTGCGAAGTTTCCCAGTGTCCTGATCTTGGGCAACAAAATTAAAACTGTCTGATTTAAGCTGGGTAAATGCAATTTCATTTAAACCAACATTTTCAGGCATCAACATTAATGGGCCTGTATCTGTACGGCGAGTCGCTATATTTTCTTCATCATATTTAATGAAGTAGGATTTGCCTGATTCCACACTGAAATCCAGATATTTCGGTTTCTGAAAATGCAGGGCACCGAGCGGACGACTGGTGCTAAGACGATAAGTACCCGGTGGCAGTTCAACCCAGTAATAATGATTATGCAACAGGCTTGGAATACGTTCCTGATTGATAAAAATGCTGGCAGCTACAATTTCCTGGCGGTTCCATTTCGAATCTGGACGATATAAGTAGACCAGTGCTGCCTGTTCATGCTGCGGCTTCACTGGTGCAAAACGTTGACCCAGCTTTTGATTGACCCATCCACCAATCGTGAACATGCCTACCTTATGCTGCTCGATAAAACCCGGTTTTTCGTTCAGATCGATATTTTTCAGTGTTGATGTCAGTTGCTGTTCCTGAACGGCGTGCTTCGAATGACACCCCATCAAAGCTAAACTGCTGATGAGTACAATTGCGGCTCCACGCATGCTTATCCCTCACTGCGTCTTTATTATTTTATGCACATTTTTATAAATTTATATGAATGATCAGGCGTCCACGCCTAAGAAGTGAGATTAACATTGTGCTTTATTTTTGAAAATAAAAAACGTGCGAAAACTGTTCATTTTCGCACGTTTCAGACGAACAGCAGTTAAGCAGACTTGCTATTTACTAGCTTTAAGTCAGCCTTGGGTGTAGCAGTCTGTTCAATAGCCTCCTGACGTTCCGGACGGAATTCCGGTTTAGCCTCACCATTGATCACAGCCTCACTCACCACCACAGTACCGACATCGGTACGGCTTGGCAGGTCATACATGGTTTCAAGCAATGAGTTCTCAAGAATAGAACGCAGACCACGCGCACCTGTATTACGTTCCAAGGCTTTTTTCGCCACAGCACGTAATGCAGAATCTTCAAACACAAGGTCTACATTTTCCATATCGAACAGATGCTTATACTGACGAGTTAAAGCATTCTTCGGCTCAGTCAGAATTTGCATCAAGGCTTCTTCATCCAGCTCATCTAGCGTTGCAATCACTGGCAGACGACCAATAAATTCTGGAATCAGACCGAATTTCACCAGGTCAGTTGCTTCAACTTGGCGGAACAGTTCAGACAACTTCTTGGTTTCTTCTTTATTGCGTACTTCTGCAGTAAAGCCGATACCACCCTTTTCCTGACGTTGCTGCACAATTTTCTCAAGACCTGAGAATGCACCACCACAGATGAACAGGATATTCGAAGTATCAATCTGAATAAATTCTTGCTGCGGATGCTTACGACCACCTTGTGGCGGGATTGAAGCAACCGTACCTTCGATCATTTTCAGTAACGCTTGCTGAACGCCTTCACCAGATACATCACGAGTAATCGATGGGTTTTCAGACTTACGGGTAATCTTGTCGATTTCATCGATATAGATAATACCCTTCTGCGCTTTCTCGACATCATAATCCGCTTTTTGCAGTAGCTTCTGTACGATGTTTTCAACATCCTCACCCACATAACCAGCTTCGGTTAATGTAGTGGCATCTGCCATGGCAAATGGGACATCCAGCAAACGTGCAAGGGTTTGTGCCAGTAAGGTTTTACCCGAACCCGTAGGTCCTACCAGCATGATGTTACTTTTCGAAATTTCAACGCTGTCATCAGCTTTTTTACCATTGGTCTGCACTTTCAGGCGCTTATAATGGTTATAGACTGCAACAGATAACGTCTTTTTCGCTACGTCCTGACCAATTACATATTGATCCAGCGCCGCACGGATCTCATGCGGTTTCGGCAAAGGACGATTCGCCCAGTCATTGGTTTCCACCTGTTGACTGGTCTGAACCAGATCCAAGCATACGTCTACACATTCATTACAAATGTAGGCGTCTTCGCCAGCAATCAGCTTGCCGACTTCAGACTGCGTTTTACCGCAGAATGAACAATGCTTTTGTCCTTGAGTATGTTCGGACATAGTCTCTCCAATATCTCAATCTTTCAAACTTATGGACGTTTCGTTAGAACTTCGTCCACGAGACCATATTCTTTCGCTTGCTGAGCAGTCATGAAGTTATCACGGTCAGTATCACGCGCGACTTTATCAAAGTCCTGGCCACTGTGTTCTGCCATCAGACGGTTTAAACGCTCTCTGATAAACAGGATTTCACGGGCATGGATTTCGATATCAGATGCCTGCCCCTTAAAACCACCCAATGGCTGGTGAATCATGACACGGGCATTTTCAAGGCAATAACGTTTGCCTTTTGTGCCCGCATTTAGCAGGAATGCACCCATTGATGCGGCCTGACCCATACAATAAGTCACAACATCCGGCTTAATGAATTGCATGGTATCGTAAATCGCCATACCTGCAGTCACCGAACCACCTGGCGAGTTAATATAGAGATGAATATCCTTATCAGGATTTTCAGCTTCTAGAAACAGCATTTGCGCAACAATTAAGTTGGCCATGTTGTCTTCAACTTCACCAGTCAAGAAAATTACCCGCTCACGTAAAAGACGTGAATAAATATCAAAAGAACGCTCACCACGAGATGATTGTTCTACCACCATTGGAACTAAAGCGTTTTCAATCGCTGGAACATACATACGTTTATTTATTCCTAAATTTTTTGTGACTTAACCCATAATTACAATATGAGGGATAATGATCTAAATTGCAAAAAATTCGCCACGAATTCCATGATATTTTTTGCATTAGTTTTGTGAAAAACTGATTAGGTCATAGAAAGCTAAAGTATTAAAAAAAGGCGCTTAAAGCGCCTTTTTTATGACCAGCTAAACTTAGCCTTGTTGGCGAGCTTGCTGAGCTTTCAATAGGTCTTCATAGCTAACCTTAGTGTCAGTCACTTTAGCAGCAGCCAGGATGTGATCAACAACTTGGTCTTCAAGAACAACTGCTTCGATTTGAGCACGTTGTTGCTTGTCGTTTTTGAAGTATTCAATCACTTCAGCAGGATCTTCGTAAGAAGAAGCCATGTCTTCGATGTAAGCTTCTACACGTGCTTGATCAACTTCAATTTTCGCGTCAGCAAGTACTTTACTTACCAATACGCCAAGTTTAACTGATTTTTCAGCTTGTTCTTTGAACAGTTCGTCTGGAAGCATGCTTGAATCAAATGCTTTCGCGCCCTGGGCACCGAACTGTTGAGTGAACTGCTGGATCATTTGTTGACGTTGACGGTCAACTTCTTGAGCAAGCATAGCAGCTGGAATTTCAACTTCGTTTGCAGCTACAAGTGCATCAAAAGTTGCGCCTTTAACCTGGTTGCGAAGACCGTTTTTCACTTCACGTTCCATGTTTTTACGAACGTCAGCTTTAAGTTTTTCAACGCCTTCTTCTTCAGTTAAACCGAAGATTTTCAGGAATTCAGCATCAATTTCTGGAAGTTTTTGCTTTTCAACAAGTTTTACAGTGATTTTGAATTGAGCTTGTTTACCAGCAAGGTTTTCAGCTTGGTAGTCTTCTGGGAAAGTTACATCGATAACTTTCTCTTCGCCTTTCTTCATGCCGATGATGCCATCTTCGAAGCCAGGGATCATACGACCAGAACCTAAAACAAGTTTAAAGTCTTGTGCAGAACCGCCTTCGAATTTTTCGCCATCAACTGAACCTTCAAAATCGAAAGTAACTTGCATGTCTTTTTTCGCCATGCCTTTGGTTTCAGCCCAAGCAGCACGTTGTTTTTGAAGATTTTCGATCATCTTCTCAACGTCTTTATCGTTTACTTCAGCTTCGTTGCGCTCAACTTCAAGGCCTTCAAACTTCACTTCAACTTCTGGGTAAACTTCAACAGTTGCTTCATAAACTAAAGCATCGTCTTTCATTTCAGTTTTTTCAATGTTTGGCATACCAACAGCGTTGATTTTCTCTTGTTGGATTGCTTCAAAAACTGTATCACGAATGATGTCGTTAACAACTTCTTGGTAGATACCAGCACCGTATTCACGACGAATAACGTTCAAAGGCACTTTACCAGGACGGAAGCCGTTGATCTTCGCAGTTTTAGCAGTGCGTTTTAAACGAGCTTCAAATTGCTCATTAATTCGGCTCGTCGGTACAGAAACATTTAAACGACGGGCAACGCCCGAAACCGCTTCAGAAGTTACTTGCATGGCTTCCTCTATATATTTGGTAATAACAGGTTATAAAAAAATGTGCCACATTATATGACATCATTTAAAGATATACAAAACATACAGCCTTGTTACAGTTTTTAGAAACGATTTCTTCACATTATTCCTACTTATACGATGAATCGCTCGTTTGATTAAATATTTATAGACACTTTATTGCAAATGATAAATATTATCATTATTATTGCAAAAATTAATTCAACCCTCTACATTTTCTCCATCTTTTTGGAATCTTGGTTATGCGCACTTTCAGTCTTCGTCCACTTGCTGTGGCTATCCTTGGGGTCACATCATCCTCAGTATTTGCAAATACAGACAATACACCAGTGACTCAATTATCCACCATCGTGGTATCGGCTGCGGGTTTTGAACAAGAATTAAAAAATGCCCCTGCTTCCATCAGTGTTGTAACCAAAGAAGATATTGAAAAGAAAAACGCCACCAGTATTGCTGATTTGTTAGCAGATGTTCCGGGTATCGACGTACGTAATGGCGTTGGTAAAACTGCAGGATTAAATGTCAGCATGCGTGGTATGGGAGCTGATGACACTCTTATTTTAATTGATGGTCGTCGTCAAACGACATCAACGGATGTAACACCAAATGGTTTTGGTGAAACATCAACAGGATTTATGCCACCACTTTCAGCGATTGAGCGTATTGAAGTCATTCGTGGCCCAATGTCTACCCTGTATGGTTCAGATGCCATGGGCGGCGTAATTAACATTATCACTAAAAAAGTTAGCGATGAATGGAATGGTAACGTGACTGTCAGTGGCAACGTTATGGAGCATGGTGCTGAAGCAGATTCTTGGAAAACGAGCTTTTTACTCAACGGGCCTGTAATTAATGACAAACTAGGTTTACAGCTTCGTGGCTCTTATTTAGATCGTCAACGTTCTGAACGTGTTGTAGAAGGTTCAACAAGTAGAGATCCTCGTCCGAATAAAGCAGACAATTACGATGTAGGTAGTAAATTATCATATGTGGTTGATAATAAGAATGCTGTTTGGTTTGATGCTTTTCATTCTAGCCAAACCTATAGCAATGAAGAAAATCGCTTAGGCAACCTAGATTGGACAACTACAGCAAAACTTTCCGATAACTCTGTGGTTCCTTCTGCTGATGGTTATAAAGATGAACTAGAATTTAATCGTACTCAATTTGCAGTTGGTCATGATGGTGATTACGATTTTGGTATTTGGAAAACATATATCAGCCACTCAACTACTGAAACAAAAGGACGCTCACTACCAACTGGTGCATTTACAGAATCTGAAATTATTAACAAAGATCCATTAATTGGTAGTCCTCGAAATTTATCAAATACTGACATTATTGCCGATAGCCATCTAGTTTCAACTATTAGCAATCACAAATTAACTATCGGAACACAATATAAAGAACAAAACATTGAAGATAATATTGCTCAACATATTACGGGTAAAAACGAATTTGATAGCAAATCTTGGTCACTTTATGCCGAAGATGAATGGCGTATTTTTGACAATTTAGGTCTTACATTAGGTGGTCGTTATGAAGATCACTCTGGTTTTGGTGGGCATTTCAGTCCACGCGCTTACTTAGTTTGGAATACCAATGACATTTTAACGGTTAAAGGCGGCGTCAGCACCGGTTATAAAGTACCGTCAGCAAAAGCTTTGGAAGGCAGCCTCATCAACCTAGGCAATCAAGGGAAAAGCTATACTTTCGGCAATCCTGATTTAAAACCTGAAGAATCAACAAATTACGAATTAGGTATCAACCTGCAACCTAATGATCAAATCACTTTTACCGCTACTGGTTTCTATAACGAAATTGAAAATGCTGTCGTATCAGGCATAAGAGTTCCTAGTCATCCTCAATGTCCAGCAGGTAAAACGTGTTCTCAAAGCATCAATGCCAGTGAAGCTGAGGTGTATGGCGTAGAGACAACTTTACAATACAGCATTATTCCTGAATGGGATATTAAAGCGGCTTATACTTATACAAAGAGTAAAATTACACAGAGTAATAATGCTGCAAATGAAGGTAATTATTACAACAACAACCCACGAAATGCGTTGAATTTAACCTCAACGTGGCATATCAATCCTGACATGGATTTATGGTTGCAACATGAGTATAAGTCGAGCCGTGTTCGTTCAACCTCTGTACCAACAGATGCTGATGATCTAGCAATTTATCAAGCTTCAGGCAATAAATTATCTGGTTATAATCTGTTTAATTTAGGTGCAAGTTATACAGTAAATGACCAAGTACGCTTTAATATGGCGGTAAATAACCTTTTAGATAAAGACTTTACCGAATACACAACTGTAGAATATTTGGATGACACCACTAATAAAACAACTCAAAGTTACAAGTATTTGTCAGGATTACAAGGAACATATCTTCCAGGCCGCAACTACTGGTTATCTGTCTCTTATGACTTCTAATCGTATCTAATCAATAAAAAAACCTGCTTCGGCAGGTTTTTTATGTCCTTAAAATTCTTACAAAATCCCTACTTTATGTACATAAAAAATCCCCATCAAAGAGACCTCAAACACCTATTTCCCCAATATTTATTAAATTCATTTACTTAGATATATTTTGTTACATCATTACATTCAATTTTCCAAAATCAGGCATTTATTAGATTGGCAAAAACAATGATAAAAACAAGCATTCACAAATAGGAATAATTATTATTCGCAAACATTTTCAGAATAATTAGTTATCTCATGTCATACATTAAATCACGTAAAAAAATGGTTTCTTCAGCCATCGCCTCATCCCTGTGTATTGTCACTGGTCAAGCCATTGCTGATGATGCTGTGATTCAACTCGAAACCATTCACCAAACCGTCGCCGAAGCACCCAAAGCTTCATTCAAAACGGATCAGTCTGCGAACCAAAAATTTACTGCCCCTCTTTTAGATACACCTAAATCGGTTTCTGTGATTTCAAAACAACTGATCGAAGATACCCAAGTTACTAGTCTTACAGATGCACTTCGTACTGTTCCTGGTATTACGCTAGGTGCAGGTGAAGGTGGTAACCCAAACGGCGATCGTCCATTTATTCGTGGTTATAACTCTGAAAGCTCAATGTATGTAGATGGAATTCGTAGTGCAACTTCGCAAAATCGTGAAATGTTTGCTGTAGAACAGGTTGAAGTCACCAAAGGTTCGGCTTCTGCTATGGGCGGTGCAGGGACCACTGGTGGTAGCATTAACATGATTTCTAAAGTTGCCAAAGCAGGGGATTCTTTAGAAGGTTCTGTTGCTGGAGGCACTGACAGCTACGCACGTATTACCTTAGATGGTAATAAAGATTTTGGTAATGGTGTTGCAGCACGTGTGGCGGTGATGGGTCATCATAATGAAAAAGCCGGTCAAAAAGACGGTACTGAATATAAACGTGCAGGTATTGCGCCAAGTATTACTTTTGGCCTGGATACCCCTACCCGTGCAACCTTAAGTTATTACTACTTAAAAACTGATGACACGCCAGATTCAGGTGTACCTTATAACAATCCATTTGGTGCCCCAGCTGCTGGTGCGACAGACAATAGACCTTTAAATGGCAATGGTAAACCAATTAATGTTAAACAAGGCGTTTACTATGGTTGGGAAGATCGCGACTTCCAAAAACAGGAAAATCAAATCGGTACGATCAAACTTGAACATGATTTAACCGACAATCTGACAATTTCCAATACTGCTAGCTACAGTAAATCTAAAAATGATTACCTGTGGACCAATCCTGATGACTCAAAAGGTAACATTTATCTAAATAATAGTGTTTTTGCACGTGCAAATTCACGTGTAGCTGATACAGATACTTTTACGGATCAATTAGCACTTACAGGTAAATTCAATACTGGCTCACTACAACATAGCTTTAACTTGGGTGCCGAATATTCTGACCAAGAAAATGACCGTACCCAGTATATTATCAATGGCTTAAATGCTACTGGTAGTGCCTATCAAACATGTCCTGATAGTGCACCAGCTGGTTGGTGTACTCCAGTTCAAAATCCCAACCGAGGCCCATGGACTGGCACAATTAGTACAGAGGGCGCTGATCAATACAACACAAGAACCAAATCTACCTCGATCTATTTCTTAGACAGTATTGAATTTAATCCTCAATGGATTTTGGATCTAGGTCTTCGTTGGGATAAATTTGATACAGAGCAAACCATGACTTATGGCGCGAATAACGCTGCAACAAAGCCAACAACCGTAGATGGTGTTGTCATTCCTCCTAAGAAGAATGTTGGTGACCAAGACACGGTAACAAGCGATACCGACTTTTTCACCTACCAAGCAGGGGTAACTTTCAAACCTGTTGAAAATGGTTCAATCTATGCAAGCTATGCAACTTCAGCTAACCCAGTTGGTGTTGATGCAGGTGATGGCTCTGAAGGTATCGGAGAGGCTTACAGTAACCTTGACCCAGAAGAAAGCCGTACTTTTGAAGTGGGTACAAAATGGGATTTATTCGATGATCGCTTGAATTTAACCGCTGCGATTTTCCGTACTGAAAAACAGAATGCCCGTATCCAGCTTGATTCAACCACTTATGCAAATATCGGCGAAAGTAAAGTAGACGGTTTTGAACTTGGTTTGAACGGTAACATCACGGATAAATGGGCAGCTTCTCTAGGTTACACCTACTTAGATAGTGAACAAACAGATCCAGGTCCATCTTGTACACGTGCTGGTGTGTGCACCTACCCGAATGCTGCAAAAGGCAAACGCTTACCAAATGTTCCTGAAAACAGTGCAACACTTTGGACAACTTATGCGTTCACACCATCATTCACCCTTGGTGCGGGTGCGGTTGCTATGGACAAAGTTTATGGTGATGCAGCCAATACTAAATATGTTCCAGGTTACGTACGTTACGATGCAATGGCTCGTTATAACGTGAACAAAAATGTTGACTTACAATTGAACGTAAATAACCTGACTGATGAACGTTACTTCACCAAAGCATATGCTTCTCACTATGCAACTGAAGCAGAAGGCCGTAACGCAGTACTTTCTCTAAACTTTAAATACTAAGTTTTAGCTTCTTCCCTCATCAAAAAATAGCCTCATTCGTGAGGCTATTTTTATTTTCTGAAAGATATAAAACCTTAAATCTAGATTTAGTTATATTTACGCACCTTTTGATAAAAAGCTTTAAATAGAAAATAATTACATTTTTTTAATCTTAGGTAAAAAACTGAAAAATAAGTTTATTTTGAAATTTTTCTTAATAGAAATCCTAGATTAAAGTTTGAATATTAAACAGTAATTTCATCCATAAATTCATAAGAATGACTTAATTGAATATTGTTAATGATAATTATTATCACTAAAATTCGTAAAATTGTTAAAGGCCATAACAATAACTCCATAATTGCTGCTATTTGATGAACTCGAGCATATCAAGGTGGTAAGGGAAATATTATTCAATTCAGGAATTCTGTCACATGGCACATATCAAAAGCCGAAAACATCATTACAAGACTTCATTGGTCGCACTTGCTGCAACTTTGCCACTGATCACTCATGCAGATAACATCACCAATGAAGGCGTAATTCAGCTTCCAGAAATTACAGTTAAGAATAAAACTGCAAATGAATATAAAGTGGATCAATTAAGTTCCGCTAAATCTAGCCAAGCTTTAGTAGATACGCCTCAAACTGTTTCGATTATCAACAAGAATTTATTAAAAGAACAAGGTGCAACTACTTTGGTTGAAGCCTTACGCAATACGCCAGGAATTACCTTACAACTCGGTGAGAATGGGAATACCAGTGCTGGCGATGCCTTCCAGATGCGCGGCTTCTCAACTCAAAGCTCCACCTATTTAGATGGCATTCGTGACCTCGGCGCTGTAAGTCGTGATGTATTTAACCTGGAACAGGTGGAAGTCGTAAAAGGCCCTGCGGGTGCCGAAGGTGGGCGTGGTACGGCGTCTGGCTATGTGAATCTGGTCAGCAAATTGCCTCATTTAGAAAACAGTCGTGAAGTCTCTGCTACCTACAATACGGCTGAACATACGCGTCTTGCCACTGACATTAATCAGGCGATCAATGACAGCGTTGCTGTCCGTTTAAATGCAATGGGTCAGGATGGCGGTGTAGAAGGTCGCGACTTTATCGAGAATCAAGGCTGGGCTGTTGCCCCTTCTATCGCTTTTGGTCTGGATAGTGATACTCGACTGTATCTTTATTCCCAGCATATCCGCCAACGTAACATTCCGGATGGCGGTATTCCAACGATTGGCATGAAAGGATTCTGGAATGCAGATCCGCTAATCGCCAGCGCACCTAAAGTAGACCGTGAAAATTATTATGGCCATGTAGATGACCATGAAGATGTTGATGCTGATATGTATACAGCCAAAATCGAAAGTGACTGGGCTGAAAATCTGAAATTTACCAATATTACCCGTCTGGGCAATACCCAGATGCAGCGTACTTTGACGGGGATTAATAGCCTTTCAAGAAATGACTCTACCAATCCTCAAGACTGGACAGTAAGCCGTTCACGCCAGGGTGTTGATCAGGAAAATAAAATTCTGGCCAATCAGAGCACGGTGAACTGGAATGTCAAAACCGGTTCAGTAGAGCATGATCTGGTCGCTGGCGTAGAACTCTTAAAAGAGCAGCAACATTCCAGAACACTGGCTACACAAATGCCAGGGCAGCCTACTAACAGTACACCACCCGCGAATCTATACCATCCTGACCGTCACCAGAATCTGCCTGATCCTGTGTATACGGGCGCTTATTCGGATGGTGAAACCCAGACGGCGGCTGCTTATCTTTTCGATACGCTCAGGTTTGGTGAACGTTTCCAACTCAATGGTGGCGTCCGTGTCGATTATTACGATACCAATTACGATGCACTGGGTTATTCAACCGATAGTACGACACTAGCAGTGACTGAAACCAAAACAGATTTAAAAGCCCATGACACTTTATTCAGCTGGAAGCTCGGTGGTTTATATAAGCCAACCGCCTACAGCAGTGTCTATGCATCTTATGCCAAATCCCTGACACCGCCTGGCAGCAGCAACTTTAGCCTTTCAACTACAGGAATAAACAGCTCGGCAGCAGACCCTCAAGAGACTCATCATTATGAAATTGGCACCAAATGGGACCTGCTGGATGGTGATCTGGCTTTAAATGCTGCGGCATATTATACCGAAAATGAAAACCAGTTTACCCAAGATCCAATTACCCGCGAGTCTGTTCAGGAAGGTAAGACTACAGTTAAAGGAATCGAATTGGGTGCTGTCGGTAAAATTACCGATGCTTGGAATATTTCAGCTGGCGTAGCTCATATGAAAACCGAGCAAAAAGGCCAGTTCAGTGTCAACTCCAACACGGGTGCAGTGACCCAGACCAATAGTGTACGCTGGTCACCTGAATGGACCGCTTCACTATGGACGACCTATAACATTGCTGGTTTAAAACTGGGCTTGGGAGCACGTTATGTGGATGAGCAAAAACGTGTGATTACCGACAGTACTGCAGCAGCAAATATGCCAAGTATTCCAAGCTATGTCGTATTTGATGCCATGGCCGGTTATACCTTTAATGACCAGACTTCTTTAAACCTGAATATTTATAATCTAGCAGATAAAGAGTATATCAGCACGCTGAATAATGGAGGTGGCCGTATGATCTTGGGTCAACCACGTTCAGCAGCTTTAACCCTGAACTATAAATTTTAATTCAGCTTTTATCTCTATCTATCAATATCGTGTATTCTCTTGAATGCACGATATTTTCAATTGCAGGAATGCTTTTAAAATGATGTTACATATCCCGGCAGTATTAAGCAAAGCCCAAGTTGCCGAACTGAGACAGCAATTGGATCGTTCAGAACACTGGATGAATGGGCAACTCAGTGCCGGGAGTCAGGCACATAAAATCAAAAAGAACCTGCAGCTGGATTCTTCTTCTGTCCTGTATCAGCAGATTAGCCCTATCATTTTACAGACGCTGAAAAGTCATCATTTAATTACTTCTGCTGCCCTACCGAAACATATCCTGCCGCCCCTGTTTAACTGTTATCAGGATTCAGGCACCTATGGCAATCATGTGGATAATGCCATTCATTATTCACCCCTACTTGGACAGGCCATTCGTACCGATGTGTCACTGACTTTATTTTTATCTGAAATCGATGAATATGAAGGTGGTGAGCTGGTCGTTGAAGACCAGTATGGTTGCCATGAAGTGAAACTGGATGCTGGTGATGTGATTGTTTATCCATCGACCAGCCTGCATCGGGTTGAACCAGTAACTCAAGGCAAACGTATTGCTGCCGTGACCTGGATTCAAAGTATGGTTCGCGAAGATGCCAAACGCAGCATGCTGTTTGATCTAGACATGACGATTATCAAACTACGCCAACAGCTTGGCGATACTGAAGAAGTCCTGCAGCTTACTCATCATTATCACAATCTGATTCGTCAATGGGGTGATTTATAATGTCACGTGAACCAATGGCGCCATTAACCCAGATCCCGGCCTACCTACAAACCATTGCTGACTATGAAATGGAGGCAAAAAAACATCTGTCCAGTATGGTCTGGGATTATCTGCAAGGCGGCTCCATGGATGAAGTCAGTGTCCGGGATAATTTACAGCAATTTCAGGATATTCAGCTTCTGCCGCGTATGCTGAAAGATCTGACCCAAGGCAGTACTGAAATTGAAATTTTTGGACAGAAATTTCCGCATCCGATTTTCCTGGCACCGATTGGACACCAGCAGCAATTTCACCCTGAGGCTGAAGCCGCTTCTGCCCTCGCCGCAGAAGTGATGGGCAGCAATATGATTCTCAGCACTTTTACTAATACCGATATGCGAGCACTCAAGCAGGATAATCCTCGCAAATGGTTCCAGCTTTACTGGCAAGGGCATCGGGAAAAATCTTTAGCTTTAGTGAAAATGGCTGAAGCGCATAATTATAAGGCGTTAGTGATTACGGTGGATTCACCGCATACTGGCATCCGCGATCGTGAACGTCGTGCTTTTTTCTATTTACCGGAAGGCATGCAACATCCGCATACGCCTACCCATATTCCCCTTCCAGAATTAAAGGAAGGTGATCATCCTGTTTTTAATGGACTGATGAAAATTGCCCCGACTTGGGAAGATGTTGCCTGGATGGTACAGCAGACCCATTTACCGGTCATTCTAAAAGGAATCGTGCATCCTCTGGATGCCCAGCTGGCGATTCAGCATGGGGTAAAAGGTCTGATCATTTCCAATCATGGCGGCCGGGTACTGGATACCTGCATTTCTCCACTGATTGCCCTACAACTAATTAAAAAGGTTGTGCCAGCAGATTTTCCTCTGATTTATGATGGCGGTATTCGCCGTGGATCTGATGTATTCAAGGCGATTGCCTTAGGTGCTTCTGCTGTCCTGATTGGCCGTCCTTATATTTATGGTCTGGCGACTGCTGGAGCACTTGGGGTCGCGCATGTGATCAAAATCCTGAAAGAAGAATTTGAAATTACCATGGCCTTAATGGGAACAGCGACCGTGGCAGATATTCAACCGGACTGTCTGTGTAGTGGAATTGATTAATTAGGATTTAATTGAAAATAAAATTGAAACATCAATGAGTTAAAAAATATATTTATCTTCTTGAAGCGTCTTTAAAAGTAATTCAATACAGCATTATCTATCAACAGCTATTATCAATAAAAACCAAACAAGATCCACATTTAATCAATCTATATTAAAAACATAGCGTTGATTCTCAATTTGCACTCTAGTCTATCTATTTTTTAAATTGATTAAATTTTATTCATCGCCAATATCAATACAAGAAGGATAGCAACGATAACAATAATAATTATTATTTGCTAATCCAAACTTAAAAATAAAAAAGAATCATTATGAGCTATATAAAATCTCGTAAAAAAATAGTTTCTTCAGCCATCGTTTCTTCCCTTTCTTTTGCATCCGCACATGCAATTGCCCAAGAAAACGTGGTGCAGCTTGAAACCATCCGTCAGGAAGTGCAAGTGGAATCTGTGCCAGGTTTAAAAATCGATCAGTCGGCAAATAGCAAATTTGTTGCCCCTCTCCTGGATACCCCGAAATCTGTGGTTGTGATCCCTCAGCAACTGATTGAAGATACCCAGGTTACGACCTTGGCAGATGCTTTGCGTACTGTGCCGGGGATTACCCTAGGCGCGGGAGAAGGTGGTAATCCAAATGGGGATCGACCTTTTATTCGGGGTTATAACTCGGAAAGTTCGATGTATGTGGATGGTGTACGGAATTCGACTTCACAAAACCGGGAAATGTTTGCCGTTGAGCAGGTCGAAGTCACCAAAGGTTCTGCCTCTGCCATGGGCGGCGCTGGTATCACTGGCGGCAGTATTAACCTGATTTCAAAAGTGGCGAAAAAGGGAGATGCACTGGAAGGTTCTGTTGCGGGTGGTACAGATATGTATGCACGTATCACTTTAGATGCTAACAAGGACTTCGGCAATGGTATGGCGGCTCGTGTCGCGGTCATGGGCCATCAGAATGAAAAAGCGGGTCAGCATGACGGTGCGGAATATAAACGTGCGGGTATTGCACCTAGCTTCAGTTTTGGTCTGGACAATGCAACACGTGGTACTTTGAGTTATTACTATCTAAAAACTGATGATATTCCAGACTCAGGCATTCCCTATAACAATCCATTTGCAGCGACCAATGCCAATGTCGCTTTAAATGGCAATGGAAAACCAATTGATGCCAAAGCTGGTCAATACTATGGCTGGAAAGATCGTGATTTCCAGAAACAGGAAAACCAGATTGGTACCTTTAAATTGGAACATGACCTGAATGACAATCTGACCCTAAGTAATACGGCGGTATTTAACCGTTCCAAAAATAACTATCTCTGGACCAACCCCGATGATTCACGCGGGAATTTCATTTTGAATGGCAATGTCTGGGCACGGGCCAATTCACGTATCGCAGATACCGGTACCTTTACTGACCTACTGGCTTTAACAGGCAAATTTGATACTGGTGCTATTCAGCACAGCTTTAATCTGGGTGCAGAATATTTAGATCAGGATACCGAGCGTACCCAATATATTATTAATGGTCTGAATGCTACAGGAAGCTCTTTTGCGGCTTGCGGTATTCTTGCCAATGTGGCCTTAGGCTGGTGTACTTCTGTAGACAATCCAGACCGGGGTGCGTGGACAGGGACTATTAGTACGGACGGTGCGGACCGTTATGATATCGAGACCAAATCAAAATCGATTTACTTGCTAGACAGCATCGAACTTCATCCACAATGGATTCTGGATCTGGGTGTACGTTGGGATGATTATAAAACCCAGCAAACCTTGACCTATGGACGATTCAATAGTGCGGTGACAGGCGCAAACAATACACCAATTACCGCCGTTCCAGGTGATCAGCTGACCCTCGAAAATGAAGAAGACTTTTTAAACTATCAGGCAGGTCTGGTCTTTAAGCCAAGAGAAAATGGCAGTATTTATGTCAGCTATGCCACTTCCTCGAATCCGGTCGGTGTCGATGGCGGTGATGGCTCTGAAAGTATTAGTGCAGCTATTGAAAATTTAAAAGCTGAAAAAGTTCGTACTATGGAACTGGGAACTAAATGGGATCTTCTGGAAGATAAACTGAATCTGACAGCCGCCATTTTCCGTACTGAAAAAACCAATACCCGCTCCGCCGACGCTGATGGCAGTACCCGTAATATCGGTGAGACCCGTGTCGATGGGATTGAGCTGGGTATCAATGGAAATGTTATTGAGAAATGGGCAATTTCTGCAGGCTATACCTATTTGGATAGTGAAGTGATTGATGGTGGCTTTGAGAATATTGGAACTACAGCAAATCCTATCTATGTACCAAGCTCGAACAATGGCAATCAGGTTCAGAACGTAGCAGAAAACAGTGCAACCTTATGGACAACCTATCAGATCATACCTCAACTGACATTGGGTGCCGGTGCTGTGGCAATGGATAAAGTTTATGGCAATGCCGCCAATACCAAATTTGTTCCCGGTTATGTGCGTTACGATGCCATGGCACGTTATCAGGTGAACCCCAATGTGGATCTGCAGCTGAATATCAATAACCTGTCCGATACGCGTTATTTTACCAAAGCGTATTCTTCCCACTATGCCACTGAAGCAGAAGGCATCAGTGCCGTTTTAGGGCTGCATTTTAAATACTGATCTGAGCAATCTTCATGCTATTACAGGCTAGTCTGGATCTATCAGGCTAGCCTTTATTTTTTGATATGAAAGATTTCATGTACGCATTGCTTAAGAACTTCTAACAAAGCTATCATATAAAGAAATATTTTAACCTTATCGCTTAATTACAGGAAAATCCAACAAGATTAAAATAGATCAGAGAAATATTTTTCCAATTAATAAATTTATAAGAAAATCTTTTTTAAGATACGACTAAAATCCATAGAAAAAGCAAAAACTTTTCATGTTTTCTGGACTAAAATTTAATTATAGGTTCACCATGCAGGTGTCTGGTTGATCCTGATGATCAAAACTTAAAAAATACAGGATTGATCTAATTTATCCTCACCTGCATGTAAACGAATATATAGACAAAATCTATGCTGTAGACCGAGCAACTGTTACACCAAGCAAGTATGCCGGGCTACCTAAGGAGCTCTCTCATGATGTTGGCTGATCCAAGTAAAAAATACCGTCGCATGTATCAACGTGTAGACTTACCAGACCGTCAATGGCCGAACAATGAAATCACTAAAGCGCCTATCTGGATGAGTACTGACCTGCGTGATGGTAACCAGGCGATCTTCGAGCCAATGAACATCGAGCAGAAGTTCAAAATGTTCCAGATGTTGGTAAAAATCGGTTTCAAACATATTGAAATCGGCTTTCCGTCTGCATCTCAAATTGATTTCGACTTCACCCGCAAATTGATCGAAGAAGGTCATATTCCGGATGACGTTTACATTGAAGTTTTGGTTCAGGCACGTGACCATTTGATCGCACGTACCTTTGAATCTTTACAAGGTGCAAAACGCGCCATCGTGCATATCTACAACTCGAACTCACCAACATTCCGTCAAAAAGTGTTGAATGTGGATGTTGAAGGTGCGAAACAGTTAGCGATCAATGCAGCGCAAAAAGTAAAAGAATACGCAGCGAAACAGCCTGAAACTGAATTTGTATTCCAGTACAGCCCTGAATGTTTCACTGCAACTGAATTAGAAGTGGCAAAAGATGTCTGTGATGCAGTGACTGAAATCTGGGAAGCATCTCCAGAAAACAAAGTCATCTTAAACTTGCCTGCAACGGTAGAAGTATCTTCTCCAAACGTCTATGCAGACCAAGTGGAATGGATGCACCGCAACATCGAACGTCGTGACGGCGTAATCATTTCAGTTCACTGTCATAATGACCGTGGTTGCGGTATCGCAGCGTCTGAATTGGCGATTATGGCGGGTGCTGACCGTGTCGAAGGTTGTGTATTCGGTAATGGTGAACGTACCGGTAACGTGGACGTTGCTGCAATTGCCTTGAACATGTATACCCAGGGTGTGGCACCAGAATTAGACTTCTCGAATATCAACGAAATTATTGCGACTGTTGAAGAATGTACAGGTTTGCCAGTGCATCCACGTCATCCATATGCAGGTGATTTGGTATTTACTGCATTCTCTGGTTCTCACCAGGATGCAATCAAAAAAGGTTTCGAGTTCCAAAAGAACGAAGAAATTTGGGATATGCCGTACTTGCCAATCGATCCAAAAGATTTGGGTCGCGACTATGATGCTGTAATTCGTGTCAACTCACAGTCTGGTAAAGGTGGTATTGCCTACTTGTTAGAATCGAACTACAACGTGACTTTGCCACGTCGTTTACAGATCGAATTCTCACAAATCGTGCAGCAAAAAACCGATGAAGACGGTACTGAGATTTCAGCACAAGCGATTTGGAGTTTGTTCAAAGATACTTATGTGTCAGTCAAAGACTCGCACTATGTGACCAAGAACTACAAATTGTCTGATGAAAATGGCAACCAAGTTGTAGAGCTTGATATTGAAGTAAATGGTGAAACTCAGCACTTACGCGGTGAAGGTAACGGTCCGATCTCTGCGATCTTGGATGCATTGCAATTGCCAATCGACGTATTGAACTATGAAGAACGCAGCATCAGTTCTGGTGCACATGCCAAAGCCTTGGCATTGGTTGAACTTCAAGTGAAAGGTACCGGTAAATCTGCCTTTGGTGCAGGTGTACATGACAACATCGTGACCTCTTCAATTGAAGCGATCATCGCATGTACCAACCGTCTGATTGATCAAGGTGTGTTAAGCACTGAACAAGTGATTGCTGCTGCTGTCTAAACACGGTATTAGAATTAGCAATAATCCATAGCATTAAAAAGACTTTAGAAGGATACCTGCAAATGGTATCCTTTTATTATTCATACTAAAGATTTAAGGCGAATTACTCCCGTGTCTTTTCCAGCAGACTCAGTGGGCCTTGTTACCCCACAAAAGTTCCAATTTGAAGAGCCGCTAGAGCTTGAATGCGGACGCATCCTCCCCCGTTTTGAACTGATGGTTGAAACTTATGGCGAACTGAATGCCGATAAGTCCAATGCCATTTTGATCTGCCATGCCCTTTCTGGTCATCACCATGCCGCAGGCTATCATCATGAAGATGATAAAAAACCAGGTTGGTGGGATGCCTGTATTGGCCCAAACAAGGCGATTGATACCAATAAATTCTTTGTGGTCGCCCTGAATAATATTGGTGGCTGTAGTGGGTCAACAGGTCCAACTTCTCCGAACCCTGAAAATGACAACCGCCCTTATGGTCCCGATTTTCCTCTAGTGACTGTACGTGACTGGGTGAAAACCCAAGCCATGCTGTCTGACCGTCTCGGCATTGATGTGTGGTATTCCATCATCGGTGGTTCATTAGGCGGTATGCAGGCATTGCAGTGGTCGGTAGATTATCCAGATCGTCTGCAAAAATGTGTGATTATTGCCAGCGCGCCTAAATTATCTGCACAGAATATTGCCTTTAACGAAGTGGCACGTCAGTCAATTCTGTCAGATCCAGATTTCCATAATGGCCGTTATCTGGAACATGATAGCTATCCAAAGCGTGGTCTGATTCTGGCACGTATGGTCGGTCATATTACCTATCTGTCTGAAGAAGCCATGAAGCAGAAATTTGGTCGTGATTTAAAATCCGGTAAATTTATGTATGGTTTCGACGTTGAATTCCAGGTCGAAAGCTATTTGCGCTATCAAGGCGAACAGTTCAGCCGTAACTTTGATGCCAATACTTACCTGATTATGACCAAGGCGCTGGATTATTTTGATCCATCTCGTGAGTATGAGCAGTCACTGGTAAAAGCCATGGCCAACACCAAGTGTAAATTCCTGGTGGTGTCATTTACCACAGACTGGCGTTTCTCACCGTCTCGTTCGGTTGAAATTGTCGATGCCTTAATTACCAATCATAAGCCAGTCAGCTATTTAGATATTGATGCTGAACAAGGCCATGACTCCTTCCTGTTCCCAATTCCGCTGTATGTCAAATCTATGCGAGCATTCCTCGGCGGTGAAGAACTATTAAAATCAACCCCGAAGGAGGCTGTGTAATGCGTATTGATCAACAACTGGCAGAACGTTGGATTAAACCGGGTTCACGCGTGCTTGACCTAGGCTGTGGTGATGGTGAATTACTGGCGCATATGAGCAAAAAGCACAATATTCGTGCATATGGATTAGAAATTGATCAAGAAAAGATTGCAATTGCAGTCAGTCGTGGGTTAAATATCATCCAGCAGGACTTAAATCTGGGATTAAGTCGTTTTGCGGACCAGTCTTTTGACTATGTTGTCATGGCACAGGCTTTGCAAGCTGTAGATGCACCGGACGTTTTATTACGTGATATGGTACGAGTGGGTAAACAGGCCATTATTACTTTCCCGAACTTTGCGCATTGGAAGACGCGTTCTTTCCTTGCCTTAAAAGGGAAAATGCCTGTTTCGGAAGCTTTACCGTATATGTGGTACAACACGCCGAACATCCACTTATGTACCTTCCGTGACTTTGAAGCACTTTGTGCGGAAAATAACATCAAAATTATTAATCGACTCGCTGTAAATGGGAATCAACAAGGTAGCATGCTCAGCAAGCACCTCCCTAATCTGTTTGGTGAAGTCGCAATTTATCGAGTGAGCGCTCTATGAAAAAATTATTACTAAGTACGACGCTACTGGCTGGACTTTTTAGCTTTCAGGCCCATGCAGACTATGTTGCTCCAACACCTTCGGTCGCAAGTCAAGCCGCACAATATTCTGTGATGGATATCAACAGCCTGATTAAGGCCGCGAAGGCAGGACAGCCAGGCGCACAATTTTATTTAGCCACCAAATACCAATATGGCAAAGACATTCAGAAAGATGAACGTCAGGCTTTTGCCTGGTATAAAGCAGCAGCCGATCAAGGTCTGGCAGTTGCCCAATTGAATGTGGGCCGTATGCTGGCAGATGGTATTGGGACCAAGAAAGATGAAGTACTGGCTCGCCAGTATTTTGAAAAAGCGGCAAGTCGTGGCGATAACCGTGCTAGCTTCAACCTCGCCATGATGGAAGAGAAGAAGAAAAACTATATGGGTGCTTACCAGTGGTATGAACTGTCTACCCGTGATGGCATGCTGGACAATAAAGTGATTACCTTATCTGAAGGCAAGAAAACCGCTTTGGCAGCCAACCTGACCCAAGAGCAAATTCGTCAGGCACGTGACCGTGCTGATAAATGGATTCAGGCACAATAAGCTTAATCTGTAAAAAAGCACCTTCGGGTGCTTTTTTATTGCCAGTTTATTTCACGTAAATTAGCAAGCAGGGTTAAAATAGCCCATCCTTAAAGTTCAATGATGAGATTCAACATGGCTTCAACTGACTGGTTATCCCAAGGCACACTGGTACTGGCAAGTAATAACAAGGGCAAGATTGCAGAATTTGAAAAGATGTTTGCAGAACTCAAACTTCCAGTTGAAGTCATTCCTCAGGGCAAACTGAATATTGAAGATGCGATTGAAGATGGTTTGAGCTTCGTTGAAAACGCGATTATCAAGGCACGTCATGCCGCTAAAATTTCTGGCAAACCTGCGATTGCCGATGACTCAGGGATTTGTGTACCAGTTCTGGGCGGCGCGCCTGGGATCTACTCTGCACGTTATGCGGGTGAACATGGTGATGATGCGGCGAACAATGAAAAATTACTGGCTGACCTGAAACCACTACGTAAAGATGGTGAAGCGATTGAAGGCATGTTTGTCTGTGTACTGGCTTTAGTGCAGCATGCTGAAGATCCATTACCACAAATCTTCCAGGGCATCTGGAAAGGTGAGATCCTAGAAACAGCTCGTGGTGAAAATGGCTTTGGTTATGATCCGCTGTTCTGGCTGCCAGAACTGGGGATTGCGAGTGCTGAAATGAGCAAAGAAGAAAAAAATAAAATCAGTCACCGCGGTCAGGCGATGAAATTGTTTAAAGAAAGTTTGGAGAAGTAAGTTCTACCTCTAATTCCCCCTCCCCCTTTGGGAGAGGGCTGGGGTGAGGGATTTTTTAAATAGACCTCTCCCTAACCCTCTCCTACAAGGAGAGGGAACACTCTCTTCTAAAGAATGGGCAACTACTCTTCGTAAGTAAAGCTTTTAAGCCTCTCTAACTCTTCCCCTACGGGAGAAAGAGCTTTCATTATTTATAAGCCCGGTATCACCGCATGCACCACCACTCCATAAATACCAATCAAAATCGCACTGGCAATCGTTCCTGAAGCAATATATTTGGCCGAATAACCTGTGCCCTGATAATGGGTTTCCAGTGCCACAATATTGGCGGCAGGTGGAAGCAGGAAATACATCATCAAGACAGCATAAGTCAGCATTTGATGCGGAATCGGCAATAAAAAATAAGCCCCGGCTGCCAGCCCCAAAGACAGAACAAAGCGGCCACTAATCAATATTAAACTACGTTTCAAATCACTGAGCTGAATCCGGACTTTACTCAACCACATACCCAGAATACACATGCCAGCAAAAGTCACCAGAAACTTGTTGGCTGCGTACCCCCATTGAATCAGCGGATGCAATTCATACGTACTAAAATCCCAAAATGATAAAACTGCTGCAACCGTCAGTGCAATCACCGGTGGTGACTTCAACATATTTTTAATAATAAATTTGGGATCTTGCCGATCAGGACTGACCGCTACTACGGCGCTGACATTACCAAATAATGAGCCACCTATATATAAGGCAACAATGGTATTTAACGCTTCAGGACCGAATAGCGCCAAGGCAAAGGGAAAGCCGAGCCAGACACCATTGAGATAGCTAAAACACAGTGCACGTAATTTATCTTTGGAGAAAAGATAGAACAAGCCAAACAGAAACAGCGAACTAAAAATGCTAAAACCAATCAGCCACAGGCTGCCCTGCTTATAGAACACCATGTTGTAAATCACAATCAATGGAATCAGCAGACGGGCCAGTAAAGCGGCCATGAATGGGCGAACCGGCTTTAAATAATGGACGCCCCAGAATCCAATCAGAAATGAAATAAGTGGTAGGAGCAATGCCATAAAGAAGATAGTGTCAGGAGTGGTAAATAGGCTTCATCCTAGCATACCTCTACATGCTGAGAGTTTGCTGTTTAAACTGATCTTTTTATAAATATCATCATCAATAGTTATTTAGAGAGCAATCGGAATAACTTGATTAACGATCAGCCCTGCTGTTGCACCCTGCTGGGATTTTTCTAACCACTGCCATTCATCGGCTTTCATTCTCAGGAAATTGGAACAGCGCGTGCCATAAATTGGACTTTGAATAAAGGTTGAAGATAATAATTGTTCCATTTCATGTGAAATCCCGGTCTTCGGCAATAACTCGGGAATGATCTTGCGCTCATCTTCCAGAATATCCCAGACGGCATAATAAAGATCCGACTCAAGTATATCGGGATACTGCATCATTGGCAGAAATTCCTGGGTAAAACGCTTGCGTAAGTGACGGGTCTTTTCCCAATGTTCAGTCAGCAAGCCATTGGAGACCACATAAACACCATGCGCCAGCACTTGTGGTGCCTCACCGCGGTTGCTCATATAGACCGCCTGCTCTCGATCACCGACAAACAGGTTAAAGCCTGCGTAGTCACATTGCTTTTTTTCCAATTCCTGGGCGAAACGAATGGGTGTTAATTTAGATTCCAGAAAATCCTGAAGAATATGACCGCGTGAAGTTGGATAAGACTTTTGATCCTGCCCATCTCTAAAATTAGTAATCACCGCCCAACGTCCTGAAGCAGTTACGCCCATCCAGGTACCACCAGACTGCAAATCCTGACCTGCAATAATCGGGCTACCTTCCCAGGCATGCAAGGCAGCTGTCGGACGCTGATAGAACTCATCCCGGTTTGAAATCAGACAAAGTGGCGTGTTATCCAGTACACGCCAGGCCAAGGCAACGATACACATAATTGATGCTCTAGATCTTTACACATTGAATGTACAACATTTTTCCCAAGTTTAGGCTAAAATCAGGACAAAACAGAAAGACAAAGGAAGATGCATGCTTACCTATCCCAATATTGATCCCGTAGCGATTTCGCTCGGGCCATTGCAGGTCCACTGGTATGGCCTGATGTACCTGATGGCATTTTTATTTGCCTGGGGGCTGGCGACTTATCGCGCTAAAAAACGCGGCTGGACATCAGATATGGTCTCGGATTTAATCTTCTTCGGGGCACTTGGGGTCATTATCGGTGGTCGAGTTGGCTATGTATTTTTTTACGGCTTTTCCCAGTTTCTGGCAGATCCATTGTGGCTGTTCCAGATCTGGACGGGTGGTATGAGCTTCCACGGTGGTTTCCTGGGTGTGATTCTGGCGATGCTTCTCTGGTGTAAAAAATACCAGATGACCTGGTTCCAGACGTTGGACTTTATCGCACCATGTGTGCCGACCGGACTGATGTTTGGTCGTATCGGTAATTTCATCGGCGGGGAACTGTATGGCCGTCAGGTGACTGACCCAAATTTTGCTTGGGGTATGATCTTCCCGACTGATCCACTGCAACTGGTTCGTCATCCATCACAACTGTATCAGGCACTTTGTGAAGGTCTAATCCTGTTTATTGTACTGTGGTGGTTCAGCTCTAAACCTCGCCCACGTATGGCAGTTTCTGCGCTATTCCTGATAGGTTATGGTCTGGCACGTTTCATCGTCGAATTCTTCCGTGAACCGGACAATGGCCAGCTGTTTATTGGCTGGATGAGTAAGGGTCAATTCCTGAGCCTGCCAATGATTCTGATTGGCCTATGGATGATGTGGTATGCCTACCAGAAGAAAATTTATGACTGGGGTCCACAGAAAAACGTGTAAGACATCCTGAAAATATTGCGAGGCATCTGCCTCGCTTTTTTATAACTGAAATATGCTAAAGTGCAGATCAACTCTTTTGGATCTTCACGGTTGCCATGCTTGAATACTGGTTTAATCCGCAAATTTCTGTCATTAAAAAATTACTGATTTTTATCGTGATTGCCACACTGACCGCAGTGCTGTACTGGATAGAACCTTTACCGCTGGATGCGATTCTGATGTTCGCCGGTACTGGAATTATTTTCCTGATCTGCCGTTATTGCAAAATTCATTTTGCTGCAAAGAATCCGACAGGCCTGTTCTATCGCGTACTGACCTGGATTCCAATTGCCCTGCTCTTGGCATTAATCTTCATGAATATGCAAGATGGCGAGATCCTGGTTGCAGGCGCTCAAGGAATTGGCTTTATGGCGATTGCCATCTGCCTGTTTTCGCCACTGTCTTTAATGCATAAAAATACGGATACTCCACCACCTCATGCTTAATTACTGGTATTCCGAACGCTGTACACGCCAGATCAGGCTAATTGTCTGTATCGCTACCTGCGCAGTAATTTATTACGCCTCCACCTTTGCGCAACTGAATGCAATATTTGTCGGCATCAGCCTGGCAATTGGGATGCTCAGTCATGGCTTACGTACTGTAGCCTTGAAACTGCCTGAGCAGAATCCCTATCGGGAAGGCTTTACACGACTGTTTTTCTGTATTCCGCTGATTGCCCTGATCACCCTGTTTGGCTATCTGCCTGAACAGCACAAGATAGCTTTAGGCATTCAATGCCTTGGCTTCAGTGCGATTGGACTGTTTATCGTGTCTATTTACGGGAATCGTGCGAAACGCTTCGAAGATTGAACCATTTCGCAAATGCTACTTTCAACTTCTGGTTTAAAGATGAGAATCCAGACGGTAATACGTGTATTTCACATCTGAATTACGATAAACCGCATGACTTGACTGTCTGAAATCGGATACCCATGCAGAACCTGAGTATGCTGCAATATGCCCATACTTATGCTTGGAAGTCCGGTCAATGATATAGATATCACCCTTTTTCGGACGGTCAAATGACAGGTTGATTTTGCGGTAGCCCAATTTTTGTAGGGTACTGCCCCAGTCAGCTGCAGCCACAGGATGATTCACAATTTTCGCACCTGAAGATTGCAAACCGATACGAATACTACGCGCACATTTCTGTGTACTGGTATTCCGGGTAATGCCTTGCAGATAACTGGTGAATTTTTCAATATTAAAACGCTGACCATTCATTACGCTAAAGGTCTTGCGCGATTCAGAACCGGTATTACGAGCTGATTCAGAGCTTTTACGCTGAGGCTGTCGTTTAGAATTTTGTCCCGACTGGGAACGAGTTATGACGTTCGCTTGAACAGGAGCATGAACTTCACTCATATTCACTTGATGATCATAAATCATATTAAACCAAGTACTCCTCGCCCTGAGTAGGCGTTCATATCTTTTGACAGGCCCAAATAGTAGCCCCATTAATGTTATTTTTCACGTTCAAAATGTAAATAAATTTAACAATATTTAATCAATTAAAGCTAAGACCATATTGTATATACAATTATTCAAATTCATTTGTTTACAAAAATATTATTTATTAAGTTTTATTGAACAATAAATTAATTAATCAATTTATTTTTAAGTAAAAAATTATAAAAATTAACCAGATCCTGACTTATTTAACATTTCTTATATATGCTCTACTTATCCCCATCTCATTGAAAACAAACATAACATTTCACTACATGATTACATCTTTTTTTAGCAGCTTCATATTTAGACTGATTGAGTGTAAAAATGAACTGAAATAAAACGGAGAAAATAATGAATCATGATATCCCTACCGTTTCAAATTTTGATCTCAGCAAATATTTAGGTACCTGGTATGAAATTGCCCGTCTCCCAATGAAACATCAACCTGAAGACAGTACTGATATTTCAGCGGTTTATAGCCTGAATGAAAGTGGGAGCGTACGTGTCCAGAACCGTTGTCTGGATGGGGATGGCAAGCTGGATGAATCCATTGGTGAAGCGACGGTTGTTGATGCCGCCAATGCCAAACTGGAGGTCAGCTTCCTGCCAGAGGGCTTACGCTGGGTTCCATTTACTAAGGGAGATTATTGGGTATTAAAGCTGGATGCTAATTATCAAACAGCTTTGGTCGGTGAGCCAAGTATGAAATATCTGTGGCTGTTGCACCGTACCCCAACCATTGATGAAACGACCAAACAGGAATATCTGGCTTATGCACAATCGCTCGGTTATGACCTGTCTGATCTGATTGACACAGTACATACCGGCCAGCCAACAGCTTAAAGTAGGCTATAAACAGGCATCCATTATGGGTGCCTGTTTTATTGCATTTTCTCTCTTATACAGTCACTTTCCCGGCGATGCTGAACTGCGAAAAAAAATGTTATGATGAGCGCAATTTTAAATTGCTCAGTTCAAAGAAAAGCAATTTTTCAACAAATTTTAAGAGAGACTTATGCGCCAATACCTTGACCTTTTACAACATATCCTCGACAACGGCGGCGATAAAGGCGACCGTACCGGTACTGGTACACGTTCGGTATTTGGTCATCAGATGCGCTTTGATCTTTCCAAAGGTTTCCCTTTGCTGACCACCAAAAAAGTTCACTTCCGCTCAATCGTGATTGAACTGCTCTGGTTCCTCAAAGGCGATACTAACGTTCAATATTTGAAAGATAATAAGGTTAGTATTTGGGATGAATGGTCAACTGCGGAACAGACTGCACGTTTTGGTCGTCCTGAAGGTGAGCTTGGTCCTGTATATGGTCATCAGTGGCGGAACTTTGGTGCCACAAAAAATGAAGATGGCAGCTATAAAAATGATGGTTTTGATCAGATCAAATGGCTGGTGAATGAGATCAAGACCAACCCAAACTCACGTCGTCTGATCGTGTCTGGCTGGAACCCGAATGAAGCTGGTCAAGTGGCATTGCCACCTTGTCATACCCTGTTCCAGTTCTTTGTCCATAACGGCAAGTTGTCTTGCCAGCTGTATCAACGTAGTGCTGACGTGTTTTTGGGCGTACCATTCAATATTGCCAGCTATGCTCTACTTACCCATATGATCGCGCAAGTCTGTGATCTGGATGTCGGTGATTTTGTCTGGACAGGTGGCGATACGCATTTATATGCCAACCACTTTGAACAGGCCCAACTTCAGCTGAGTCGTGAACCTTTAGGTCTATGTCAGTTAAAACTGAATCCTGAAATTAAAGACCTGTTCGATTTCAAATTCGAAGATATCGAAATTGTCGGTTATGAATCCCATCCGGGAATTAAAGCGCCTGTGGCAGTTTAATTTTTACTAAACTAAAGAAAATCAAAATCCCACTTTGCTTAAAGTGGGATTTTGCATTTTAATAGAAACAATTTTTATTTGTTTTTGAGTGTGGGTATGGCATTTCAGGATTTAGAAGTCGTTCATGTCGTTGCAATGGATCAGCAGCGCTGTATTGGTAAGGACAATGACCTGCCTTGGCATATCTCAGCGGATCTTAAACATTTTAAAGAAATCACCGAGGGTGGTGTAGTTGTCATGGGACGTAAGACCCTTGAGTCTATGGGTCGTGCCCTGCCTAAACGCGTAAATTGGGTCATTACCCGTGATACTGATTGGTCTTTTGAAGGCACCAAAGTTGCACATACGATTAAAGATGCCTTGAACCAAGCTGTTGCAGATGTAAAAGCGTCAGAAAAACCGGAGTCCATTTACATTATTGGGGGCGGTGAAATTTTCAAACAGACGATGAGTATCGCTGACCGACTGGAACTGACCCATGTGGAACTGGATGTACAAGGTCATGCCTTCTACCCGGAAATTCCTGCTGAATTCAAAAAAGTTTTTTCCGAACAACATATTGACGACAAAACCGGGATTGCTTTTGAGTTTGCAACATATAGAAAATAAAGAATAATTTTTAATTAAAGATTCAATTATGCATGCACAGGGAAATCCTGCACCCCACTGGCTATTCTGGTTAATGAATGCAGTATTTACCCTGTTTGTCATTGCATCGAGTCTATGGCTGTGCCTGGCGATCTGGGTACAGCAACCCTTCGGTGTGATTGGCAGTTCTGTGCTGATCGGCCTTTGGATTGTTTTAGCCTGTGCAGTTCTTGGTATTTATTTTAGCCGTCATCTGATTTCGCATGGTGTGGATACCCTGCTTTATATTCTGGCTTTCCTGTTTAGCCTGTTCTGGTATTTCAGTCTGGACGCCCATCAGGACCGAGAGTGGAATCCTGAAGTCGCCCGTATTCTCAGTTATGAGCAACAAGGTGATCAAGTCACCTTGCATAATGTGCGTAATTTTGTCTGGCAGCCAAATGGAAAATATATTGAGCGCTGGGAAAGTCGCAGCTTCGATTTAAATCAGATTACTGGCGTCAATGTCATCACCTCTTACTGGATGGGACCACATATTGCGCATACCTTGGTGAGTTTTGACTTTGCTGACCAGAAGCCACTGACTTTTTCGATTGAAATCCGCAAGGAAAAAAATGAAGATTTCTCTGCCATCGGCGGCTTCTTCCGCAAGTTTGAGCTGAGTCTGGTCGCTGCTGATGAACGGGATATTATCTACACCCGTAGCAATACTCGCGGTGAGCAGGTATATTTTTTCCCGGTCAACATGCCACAGGCACAAGCCAAGGCGCTATTTAAAGAGTATCTGAATAAGGTCGATGATCTCGCGCAGCAGCCAAAGTGGTACAACACCCTGACCAGTAATTGTACCACGCTGGTTTTTGATATGGTTCAAGCTGTTTCCCAGCAACCCTTACCGACTGATTATCGCCTGATTGCATCAGGTTATTTGCCAAATTATATGTATGACCTGCAAGCCTTGGATCAGGATTGGGATCTAACCACTTGGTATGCTCGAGCGCATGTAAATCCACGTGTCAAAGAATTTGCTCAGGTTAGCAGTGAACAATATTCCGCCCTGCTACGACAGGGATTACCGGTTCCAAAAGCAGAATAAAACCTACTTTCCAGGGAACCTAAAGATACAAATTATATTGGTATCATTCTATTTTTTCTGTTTATATACAGCGGTGTATCAAAGAAAAAGAGTAAGTCCAATGTTAAAAAAAGTGACCGCAATTGCAATGTTCGTTTCAGCTCTGGCCTTCACAGGCTGCCAAACCACACCAGACCAGACTTCCTCCCAGGCGGTTGAAAATCTGCAGCAACTTCAGAACCGCACCTGGATTGTCACTCACATTGGCAGTACAGAAATCACCACTGCCCCTACCACACGTAATATTCCAAGCCTGCAATTTGATGCTGCTACTCAGCGTGTTAGTGGCGCCGATGGCTGTAACCGTATTATGGGCAGCTATACTGCAGGCAAAGATACTTTAAATCTTAGCCAGATGGCGGGTACAAAAATGGCTTGTCTGAACAATGACAATCTGGATCAGAAATTTAATGAAGCCCTCTCCAAAGTCACCCATTATCAGGTTTTTGGTAAAACCCTGAAGCTGCTCGATAGCTATGGAAATCCGGTAATTCAGCTGGCAAGTCCGGTACAACCGCGCTAAAGCTTAAATAAAAAGCCTGTTTTTACAGGCTTTTTTTTATTTAGCATTTACAGCGTAGAATAGAGACAGAGACTCAGAATTAAGGATAAGATTATGCAACAGGCCTTATTTGGTGGTGGATGCTTTTGGTGTACCGAAGCGGTATTCCTGCAGATTCGTGGTGTCAGCAAAGTCGTGAGTGGCTATGCCGGTGGACATAGCACTCACCCAACCTATGAAGAGATCTGTAATGGTGATACCAACCATGCAGAAGTGATTCTGATTGATTTTGATGAAAGCCAGATCAGTTTTAAGCAATTGCTGGATGTATTCTTTGCCACTCATGATCCAACGACCCTCAATCGCCAAGGTAATGATGTCGGTACACAGTATCGTTCTGTTATTTATTATCTGAACGAAGAACAGCAGCAGCAGTCGCAAGAAACTATTGATGCACTGAAGACTGAAGGTCTGAATGTGGTCACTGAACTCAGTCCTGCTCCAACTTTCTATCCAGCTGAAGACTATCATCAAAACTTTTTTGCCAAAAACCCAAGTCAGGGTTATTGCAACTTTGCCATTCCTCCAAAGCTGAATAAGCTGCGTACCAAGTTTGTAGAGCTGTTGAAATAAGACAATCCATCATCATAAAAAAAGCGACCACATCGGGTCGCTTTTTTTGATCTTGAAAAAATCAGTTATCGGTTGCAAAAGCAATATCGCTGAGTCCGGCTCCACTCGCGCGTGACATCACTTGAGCAACTGTGTCATAACGTGATTCTTTATCCGCCTTCAATACAATCGTTGGCTGACGCTCTGCCTGACCTGCTTCATTGAAACGGCTTTCCAGCTGTTCCAGGCTAAGCACATCACCATTCCATGCCACATCACCCTGAGAGTTAATGCTGATGGTAATGTTCTCTGGCGGAAGATCAATAATTTCCGCAGTCGTTTGTGGCAAGGTTAATGGAATTGATGGGTTCGCAACGGTCGCTGTCACCAGGAAGATGATCATCAATACCAACATAATGTCGATCAGGGGAATGAGATTCATCTCATTCATGCCTGTATCGTTGTCTTCACCCAGTTGAAAAGCCATTAAACTTGACCTCTCACTAAACTGTCTTGTGCAACTTTGCTTTCAGCTTTCTTTGCAGATTCCTGTTGCAGCATCGTATCAATCAATAAGCTATGGGCATGGTCTTGTAGTTCATGCGATAAACCACGGTTAAAACGTACCGCGATGTTATAAGCCAATACAGCTGGAATCGCCACTGCCAGACCCAGACCCGTCATGATCAGTGCTTCACCTACTGGTGTTGCCACCTGAGCCAGACCTGCCTGACCACTCTTACCCACTGCTACCAATGCATGGAAGATACCCCATACTGTACCGAATAAACCAATGAAAGGTGAAATCGATGCGATGGTACCCAGAACCGAAACACCTTTCTCCGCATTGGCTTTTTCAGCTGCAATCTGGCGTAGCAATGCTTGTTCAGCTACGGCTTTGCGTTGTTCAAAGCCCAAAGGCGCCATTTTTGATTTCAGTTTATCTAGGGCATCAGATAACTGTGCATAAGCCACTTGCTTGAGTTGGCGCGTACCGAGTAAACGCAGTACAAAGATCGTCCATGTCACAATCGACATTGCCAGTAACACAAAATAAAGTGTTTTACTGACTGCATCAGCATGTTGCCAATAAACTGAAAAGTTCATATTCGAACTCCTAATGGGTTAGCCGTTATCTGGTAATCTGGAAGTCAAAGGGCTGCTCAACACGTGTTGGATAAGCAACGCCATTTTCAACATATTTGGTTAATTGTGCACGACGTACAGCAGACTCGACCTTACGGTTAATCGAAGGACTGCAGCTTGAATTACGTGCTGTCGCAGCCACTACCTTGCCCTGTTCATTCGCTGAGATATCCACCACCATGGAACAGGAACTTTTCAATTCACCTGCTGACATCGATACTTTTGGCGTACGCAACCAGGTCACACCACCACCCAAAGAAACACTCTTAGGAGAAGGAGGCGCAGGTGGTGCCGGTGGCGCAACAGGCGCAGGCGGTGCCACAGGTGCTGGTGGAGGTGTCGGAGCAACTTTGGTTTCTTTCACAACCGTTGGTACAACCGGACTTGGCGTTGGTTTTGCTTCAACTGGTGGTGCCACAACCTTAGGTGTTTCAGCCTTCTTCACTTCCTGGATTTTTTCAACCTTCTTCGGCGGTGGTGGCAACGGTTTTTCAACAATCTTGACCTCTTTCGGCTTCGGCGGCTCTTTCTTCGGCTCAGGCTTTGGCTTCGGAGGTAATGGTTTTGGTGCTTCCTGTAGTTTTACAAAGCGAACCTTCATCGGCTCCTTGTCTACAGGCTTGAGGTCAGGTGCTTCCATCTGGCTGACAGCCCACAATAGGCCAACATGTCCCACCAGCACAGCCGCCATGACAGCTGCAACTTTCTTCTTCATCTGGTTGGGTGGAGTAGGCGTCATAGGAGAAGCAACTTGACTCATTAAATCTTTTACCTTGAGGAGATGATGTAAAACAAACGATCAAGCTCATCGGTTAGCACAATTAAAGTACGCCAATAATAAATGAGAAGTGTTTTCATTTGCAATAACAATCCCCAACTTTCTTCATTTTTTTTCGAAAAAATGAGAGAAACAACTCAAATAAAAAAAGGCATACTTAAAGTATGCCTTTTTAAATGATGATGCAAGACTTATTGGAATACCACCGTCTTGTTACCATCTACAATAATACGGTCTTCCAGATGCCATCTTACGGCACGTGCCAGCACATTACGCTCAACGTCCTGCCCCAGTTCACGCAGCTGATCTACAGTAAAGTCATGGTTTACACGCTCTACGTCTTGCTCAATGATTGGACCTTGGTCCAGATCCGCAGTCACATAGTGTGCAGTCGCACCGATCAGTTTTACGCCTTTCTCATAAGCCTGTTTGTACGGATTTGCACCCACGAACGCTGGCAGGAACGAATGGTGAATGTTGATCACTTTCATTTCCCATTTTTGTACAAATTCTTCATCCAGAATCTGCATATAGCGCGCCAGTACTAACAAATCATTGCCTTGCATCAGCTCATCAATTTTTGCATAAGCTTCACGTTTGTTGTCTTTGGTCACTGGTACCACTTCAAATGGGATACCAAAGTTTTCAACCGATTCACGCAGTGTTTCATGATTCGATACCACTTTGGTGATTTCGCATGGCAAGCCACCACGTGCATGACGCCATAACAGCTCAAGTAAAGCATGATCAACTTTTGACACCAGAATGCCGACTTTTTTCACATCACTTACCAGTGCCAGACGCCAATGCATGTTATAGCGTTCTGCAACATTAGCAGCAAAAGTCTGTAACAGGCTTTCTTTACGGCTTTGCAGGTTATCCAGTTCAAACTCAACACGCATGAAGTAACGTCCACCCTGAGCCTCTGTCGCGTATTGATCAAGCGCAGTAATATTGGCGCCCTGATGATACAAGAAGCTTGAAACAGCCTGCACGATGCCCGGCTTGTCTTCACAAGTAATCAATAAACGTGCGGTGTTAGCAGTCGTCATATTCATGTTGGTAAACGTCACTAATCAGATAAATTAAAAAATAAGCCGAGTATTCTAGCGCGTTTCTTAATTATTCTGAATAGTCTGTTCAGTTTCCCGATCTTTAGCGGATGACAGACTGGCAAAAAGCTCGGAAGAACCAAAGGAATTCAACAGGCTTTCATAAGTCTCACGGCTTTCGCGACGCAGATATGCCCCTTCCAGGAACACCATCTGACGTAATGCCTGCCAGACCCATTTTTCTTCCAGATGGTTCGAGTCGGTAATATGACCTGACATATACAGGAAGTTGGTCCAGTTGGTCAGCACGATCCACAGGTTGATAATTAAGGCTTCAATTTCCGAATCTGTCATTTCCATCAGACCTGCAGTGACGAAAGCCTTGTAGATTTTTTGTCCCTGCTGCATCACTTCACCGGCAAAGCGCGGATATAGCTTACGGAAGTCTTCATTATTTTCAACAAGGTGGTAAACATCACGATGCAGGAAACGATAGGCCCATAACTGGCTGCTGAGCACCTGAAAATAATGAATCTTGTCATTGGCATCCAGCGGACGGTCATCCGGCAATGCCAGCATTTCCAGGGTTTCCTTCTGGTACTGCTCCATCAGTTCCTTGATGATTTCATTCTTATTGCGGAAATGATAGTACAAATTACCCGGGCTCATACTCAGTTCAGCAGCAATATGATTCGTCGTAACAGAACGCTCACCACGCTCATTAAATAACTGCAAACTGAGCTGCAAAATACGTTCTTTGGTTTTCAACGTTTTGGTTTGGGACATCCTAAAATAACCATTCAGTTCATGTACCCGCACGCACCAGCAGCGCATTGACGGTCGAGTACACAAAGTAACTTGACTAATTAGAGTATTTACTCTAAAAATGAATAATCGATTTTCTTAAAAATGGTAGTGCTGCATGAACAGTCACACAAAAACGACATTAATGACACCACATTTTTTTGATAGCCAGTGCCTTAATGACATTCTGGCACAACAAAAACATGCCTACTTACGTTACCCCTTGCCGACTGCAAAGGAACGTATCGATCGTTTAGCTCGACTTAAGCGTATCTTAGTTAAGTATCAAGATCAATTTGCCGATGCAATTAATCAGGATTATGGCAACCGTTCGATTGGGGAAACCAAAATCGGGGAACTGTTGACCTGCCTGGAACACATTAAATACTACAGTAAGAATCTGACTGGCTGGATGAAGCCATCAAAACGTCATGTCAGCATTATTCACCAGCCAGCGAAAGCCTGGGTGCAGTACCAGCCTTTAGGTGTGGTCGGCATCATCGCGCCATGGAACTATCCTTTATTATTATCCATTGGACCATTGGTCTGTGCACTGGCTGCAGGCAACCATGCCATGATCAAGGTATCTAGCGCATCCGCAGCATTTGGTGCAGTACTGGAAAAAGCACTGGCAGAAGCCTTCCCGAAAGAACTGGTCGCGGTAGTAAATGGTGGTGGGACTGTATCTGATGCATTCTCTCATTTGGCATTCGACAAGCTGATTTTCACTGGCTCAACCGCAGTCGGTAAAACCGTGATGGCAGCGGCGGCAGAAAATCTGGTACCGGTGATTCTGGAACTGGGTGGAAAATCCCCTGTTCTGGTTCATCCATCTATTGATATGAAGGATGTGGCAGAGCGTATTGCGGTGGGTAAACTCTGGAATGCCGGTCAAACCTGTGTGGCCCCTGACTATATGTTCCTGCCACGCAGCAAAACCGCTGAATTTATCGACCATTTCCGCAGTTATGTGGAAACCATGTACCCGGATATCACCCATAATCAGGATTACACCTCGATTATCAATGACAGGCAGTACAACCGTCTGCAAGGCTATTTAGAAGACGCACGTGCGCGCGGTGCCCAGGTTATTGAAATCAATCCGCGCAATGAAACACCAGCAAATCTGCGTAAGATTGCACCGACGATTCTGACCAATGTGACGCCTGATATGGATATCATGAAGAATGAAATCTTCGGTCCGTTGCTGCCAATCATGGAATATGATCAAATTGACGATGTAATCGACTTTATTAATAGCCGTCCGCGTCCACTTGCATTATACTATTTCGACTTTGATCAGGCGCGTGCCGATTATGTCGCACAGCGTACCCATTCAGGGCACTTCGGCCAGAACACGGTACTCACTCATGTCGCACAGGATGACCTGCCATTTGGCGGCGTTGGCGCTTCGGGGATGGGTAAATACCATGGGCCGGAAGGCTTCTTCAGTTTGTCGCATGAACGGTCTGTAATGTCTAATCCTAAGCTATATAGCTTGAAATACATTCTCCCACCGTTTAATAAGCCGATTCATAAACTGATTTCGAAGACTCTTCTTCGGTAAATGATCAAGGCATGAGCTGTTGCACCATCTCATGCCCGGTTTTAGACAAAATCGCTTGTCTTTTAAGCGCATTTTTGGTATAAAACGCCCCTTGAATGAATTCAATCCGTTTATTTTTGACTGGCCATACAGATTTGCTGTTGGCTAAATCAATGGAGTTACACCATGTCTAAGGTTTGCCAAGTTACCGGCAAGCGTCCAGTCGTTGGTAACAACGTCTCACACGCCAACAACAAAACTAAGCGCCGGTTCGAGCCGAACCTGCACCAACACCGCTTCTGGTTAGAAAGCGAAAAACGTTTCGTACGTCTTCGTCTTACTACTAAAGGTATGCGTATTATCGATAAATTGGGCATTGAAAAGGTTGTTGCTGACCTTCGTGCTCAAGGTCAAAAGATCTAAGTAAGGAGTCAGGACAATGCGTGATAAGATTCGCTTAGTTTCTTCAGCTGGTACAGGTTATTTCTATACCACTACTAAGAACAAACGTACTATGCCGGAAAAAATGGAAATCAAAAAATTTGATCCAAAAATCCGTCAACACGTGATCTTCAAAGAAGCTAAAATTAAATAATTTTAGTTTTTTGAAAAAAGCGACCTTTTAGGGTCGTTTTTTTTGCATTTTTTTTATTCAGCTTGATAAACTTTCTGTCTCTTTTGGCACTTTTTGTGCTTATTTCCCATAAAAAACTGAAATCTCAAAATTCATCTTAAAGGAGTAGTTAGTGCCACATGACGTAGATCTCATTATATTACTGGCTGTAGGCTTTGGACTGGCGCTGGCATTTGGCTATATCGCTGCACGCTTGCGTTTACCTCCTTTGATCGGATATCTGATCGCGGGGATTCTGATTAGCCCCAATACCCCTGGGGTGGTCGGTGATATCCAGCTCGCCAACCAGCTGGCCGAATTAGGCGTCATGTTCCTGATGTTTGGTGTCGGGATGCACTTTTCCTTAAATGACCTGATGCAGGTAAGGCGTATTGCCCTGCCTGGCGCGATCCTGCAAATTGCAGTGGCTACCCTGCTTGGAATTGGTGTCTCCATGCTCTGGGGCTGGAGTTTTGGTTCTGCGCTTGTCTTTGGTCTAAGCCTCTCCTGTGCCAGTACTGTCGTACTCCTGAAAGCGCTGGGAGATCGTGGTCTGCTCGAATCCATTAACGGCAAGATTGCCGTGGGCTGGCTGCTGGTTGAAGATCTGGTCATGGTATTGGCACTGGTGCTACTTCCTGCAACCGCAGTTTTACTCGGTGGTCAGGCACTAGAAGGCAGCAGTGATGAGAATATCTGGCTCACCTTGGGCATTACCCTACTCAAGGTCGCAGGCTTTATTGCCTTTATGCTGATTGTTGGTAAACGCCTGATACCAATGATCATGCAGGTTGTTGCACGTCTAGGTTCACGTGAACTGTTCACTTTAACCGTTGTTGCTGCTGCTGTATCGATTGCCTTTGGCGCCTACAAAGTCTTTGGTGTCTCGATGGCACTGGGTGCGTTCTTTGCGGGTATGGTCGTGAAAGAATCCGACTTCAGCCATCGTGCAGAAGAAGAAACCCTGCCACTACGTGAAATTTTCTCGATTCTATTCTTCGTAGCTGTGGGCATGCTGTTCGATCCACGTATTTTGATCGAAGAGCCGCTGCATGTATTGGCCGTGGTCGGCATTATTATGATTGGTAAGACCATCGCTGCGATAGCACTGGTACTATTCTTCCGCTATCCAATCAATACAGCGCTGACAGTGGGCGCTTCACTGGCACAGATTGGTGAATTTTCGTTTATTCTTGCTGCACTTGGCGTATCGCTAAATCTGCTCTCCCTGGAAGGACAAAACCTGATTCTGGCGGGTGCCTTGATTTCGATTACCCTGAACTCCTTTATTTTCTCTGCCATCGAACCCGTACAGAAATGGATTCGCGAACGTTCCAACCTGGCGCGCTTACTGGAGCGCAGTGGTGACCCACTGGCCATGCTACCTGATGAAGTGTCCCAGGACTACCTGCGCGATCAGGTCGTGATTGTCGGCCATGGTGAAGTGGGACGTCGCATCACGACTTCCTTGATGGAACAGAACATCAAAGTTGTGATTGCTGAAGAAAACCGGGAGATTGTTGAAAAATTGCGTACCAAAGGCATTGCTGCGGTGTCCGGTGTAGCGACTGAACCAGGCGTACTCATTCAGGCGCATATCCAGCATGCACGTCTGCTGGTCATTTCCCCAATGGATATTCTGGACATTCATAAAATCGTGGATATTGCCAAGACCCTAAATCCTGAAATTCAGGTCCTGGTCTGTGCCGAAAGTAAGGAAGAAGCTGAAGTCATCCGCCGTGATAATATCGGTGCGGTGTACTATGCTAAAGAAGAAATGGCGAAGAATATGAGCCGTCATATCCTGCATCAGATTCAGATTGCCCATCAGAATCCCTCACATCATTAAAACCATTAAAGCAAAAAGCGCACTTTAAAGTGCGCTTTTTTATTCAGGATGGGAGGGCAATCAACTTAAATATTTTGGTTTTTCATCCACAATTTCAGCCTGCATTTCATTCGCCTGCTTTTCGAGCAGACCAAATAAAGCTGCCTGAATCATATGCTGAGCAACCACGGGGGTCTGATCACCGAGAAGGGCTTTTACTTCATCATTAAACTGAATAATGACCAATGGTTGTTTTTCTGAGCCTGCATTGCGTAATGCCAACTCACCACTTTCCAGTTGAACGAGTTCTAAAATCGCTTCTTGATTACCAAATAATTCTTTCAATTGTTCTATAGACATATGTCCTCCATGTTCAACATGGTGGCAAAGCGCAGAATCACTTTGCATCGCTTAGTGTATTGGATATATGGTTAATAATTTCAATTTCAAGGGCCATTGGTCGGATTAAAATTCCACCATCTCATTGCGAAAACCATCGATCAATTGTGTCAGGTCTCGATGCCATTCGCGCAGGATGGCAGTATCCGGCAACCAGGCTTGAGGGGTTTGCGTGACTTTAATAATCAGTTTGGAAGATGTTTCATCTTCAGGTTCTGGCACATTCGGCTCAGGTGTATACTGACAGAGGCGATAAGCACGCTTCAGCTCAGCGATAAAACCACTCTTAGACAATTGCTGCATTACGGTCACTTCAGGAGAGATCTGCCCTTTCGCAGCCATCTGCTCTTCAATCGACTTCAAGGTCGGACTCAGATCATTTAAACGATAGTAACGCACCAGTTCCTGCAAAAAAGCCAAGACTGCACCATGCAAATGAAAGACTGCTGCTTCACGATGTGCCTGAGCCTGCTGGACATGATCGGTTTGCTCTGCTTGCTGACAGGCAAGGCGGGCGAAATAAAGTTTCTGATTGGTACGGTCCGCATGATAGCGAGCAACACGAGTCATGGATTTTTCCTAAGTATTAAAACAAATTTTGGCTTTTATAACTTAAAACCAGATCATTATTTTTACAATGGAATTTATTTTATTTGTTGATCTTTTCCAGGAATCGCCAAGAACATGTACGCTCTATTCTTCTAATTTCTTTGAGTCACTAATCAATCATTCTATTGAAGAGAATTTAAAACCAATACGTTAATTTTTTAAAATTAGGGAAATCACTATTGGCTTAAAGAGAATAAAAGAAAATTTAATTTCCATAAAAAAGGAGCATCATCTGCTCCTTTTTCGATTTACGCCTGTGGCTTTTCTTCAGCCTGTTTGACACGAATGCCTGTGCCATGTAAACGTAAAGTATTTAGACCTTTGATCGCTTTAACTGCTTCACGGCCATGCGGCATTTCTACAAAAGCGAAGCCTTTAGATTTACCAGTTTCAGCATCCAGCACCAGAGTACAAGTATCTACTGTGCCATATTGCTTGAACAATTCCAGTAACTCAGCCTCTGTCACAGTACGTTCCAAGTTACGAACTAAAATTTTCATTTGATAACCTTAAGAAGATAGGCAAAAAACATCAAAAAGCACTCGCCTACTCTACTTTTTGCATACAACAACATCCGTCTAGTTTAATCGAGATCAATGCCAAAATCTAAATTAATCGACTGGCGCTCAATTAAGGCACTTTTCACGGTTTGCTGACGGGGCTTGTAATGGGTTTCTGTCGTACACAAATGGCGAGTCAGATCATTCATAAAATAACTCTCTACTTTACGGCCTTGCTCATCCACTGTTTCACGTGCCCAGTGATTCAGGTTTTGTTTGGTCAGGATCAGTTCATTCTGCGCACGGGTGAGTGCCACATAGAGTACCCGACGTTCTTCTTCGACATCATCAAAATCACCCTGTGCTCGCGTATGAGGATACTGTCCCGGTGTCACATTCGCCACATAACACACTTTCTGCTCTGTCCCTTTGGCAGAGTGGATAGTGATTAAGGTCACTACATCAGGATCTGACTGTCTTTCAATTTCAGAAATCGATACTGGATCGAGTACATATTCTTCCAGGAACTCACTCAGCTGGGCATGTTTGGATGCAAGCTGCTTGACCAGTTCAAAATCACCCTGACGGCGATTCCAGTCTTTTTTATAGTTTTCAGCAAGCTGGCTTTCAATGGCTTGAATGGCCAGAGTGACGCAGGCTTCAACTTCTGTTTTTAGCACAGCCATCTGCTTCATGATCAGAATGGATTCCAATGGAATCTTGCCAAATTTTTCCAGCTTGTCTGCAATGATGTCCATCTCAGGCTCTGCCAGGAGTTGTTGTGACAGTTTGCTGGCACCGACATCACCCACGCCATTCCACAGCGTCAGGAAACGCATCCAGGCAATATCATCCAGCGGATTGGCAACTACGCGTAACAAACTCAGCAAGTCTTTGACATGTGCAGTTTCTAAGAGCTTCATCCCACCGATAAAACGATACGGCACATTGGCAGCAATACAGGCTGCTTCAATATGGCGTGCCGCAAAACTGGAACGCACCAGCACCATATGATCAGACCATTTACTGCCTTGTAAGTAATGACGCTCTTTGATATCGATGGCGATCCATTTGGCTTCATCAAACTCGTTCGGGAAGATATGCATTTTTGGCTTGATGCCTTCACCCCGATGTGCATCCAGCCGCTTGTCATATTTAATTTCGGATTGATCCAGCAGCCAGTTGGACAGGTCTAGAATTTCCTGAGTCGAGCGGTAATTTTTTTCCAGTTTAAAAATCTGTGCATCAGGCACACGCTCTTTGAAATGGTGAATATTTTCAAAGTCCGCACCACGGAAGCCATAAATTGACTGTGCATCATCTCCAACACAGAACAGACTGATATGATCTTTGAGTGGTTCTAGCAAAGCCCATTGGAGTGGATTGGTGTCCTGCATTTCATCGACCAGCATGTGTCGACAAATTGAAGATACATATTCGACCAGACCTTCAGACTGCGCCAATGCACTAGCAACGACTGCAAGGATATCGTCATAATCCAGGAAACTACGTGCCTTTTTACGTGCCTCGTATTCTTTCATGATGTCAGCAATCTGGTCTTTCAGCGCCAGATATTCCGGCATCTGTTTTTCCAAAGCCAAACTGAGTTTCTGACGGGTATTTCGTGCGAAGGAATACAGATCACACAGTTCCTGCGGCTTGGGCAAATGATTGGGATTTTTCTTGTCATCACGACCACGGATCAGGCGAAACATCATCAGCTGATCATCACGGTCAATAATCGAAAACTGCTCCAGTCCAAATGCTTTGGGAATCCGGCGCAATAAATACATACAGAAGGTATGGAAAGTTGATGCACGTAGACCTTTGGCCTGTTCACCCAAAGCCAGTTCCACACGTGCGACAATTTCACTGGCTGCACGGCGGGTAAAAGTCAAAATCTGAATCTGATTGGCGGGCACACCCTGATCGATCAGATAAGCTGCTCGTGCCACGATGGTTTTAGTTTTGCCACAACCTGCCCCAGCCAGGACCAGACTATGCTTGGCATCAGTCGTCGCAGCTTGCTTTTGTTGGGGGTTCAGTTCATCAATTAGGGCGGCTAAACTCATGATCACTCATCTTTTTATGGATAGGTGTAGTTTAACAGATCACTCTTATGAAGGCTTTCTGCTACTTGGAAACAGTTTCAATATTTTATCTTGTGATTTGTTATAGGGATGACAGCATGAATGCTGTCTGCTGAATTGGGGGATAAAAATATACCATCAATCCAGCAAAAGTTTTTTGTTAATTTCATCTTTGAAAAGTAAGATATGCCTACGCATTTGCACCTGATATTTTATAACTCTGTTGAGGCTATGATGGTTTATAAAAATGAACCTAAATATTCTGTTCTTGAATATTTTTGACAGTTCGAACAACTGCTTTTTCCAGATTCACTTCCGCATTTTTTAATGCTTCTTCTAATGAATACCCCGGTGGATTAATTCCCACAATCTGGCTAAATCCAGCCTGATACAGTGACTCAATCCCCTCACCGACCAGACCTGCAAAAGCAATCACAGGTTTATTAAATTGCTTTGCGACCTGAGCAACGCCAAACGGCGTTTTGCCTAAGGCCGTCTGACTATCAATTTTGCCTTCACCAGTCAGCACATAATCCGCCTGCGCAATTTTTTCTGTCAATCGGCTTTGCTCGATAATCAATTCCACACCGGATTGTAATTTGGCACCCATAAATGCCATAAGACTAAAACCCAAGCCACCTGCTGCCCCAGCACCTGCGGTATCTCTCACAGAAATACCTAAGCTTGCTTCGACCAGATCAGCAAAATGACTAAGATTATGATCCAGTTGCCGCACCATTTCCGGTGTAGCTCCCTTCTGCGGCCCAAAGATTGCCGAAGCGCCATTCGGCCCACACAGCGGATTATTAACATCAGACGCTATCAGGATTTCGATATTTTTTAAACGGGAATCCAACTGAGAAAGATCAATTCGGTCTATCTGATCTAAATCACCTCCACAGACTTGAACCAATTCACCTGATGCATTGATAAACTGCACACCCAGTGCCTGCGCCATACCCGCACCGCCATCATTGGTAACACTACCACCAAGTCCAATAATGATTTTTTCAACACCAAGATCTAATGCCTGTTTGATCATCTCTCCTGTGCCATAGGTCGAGGTGAGCATTGGATTGCGTTGAGAGTTTTCCAACAGATGAATACCATTGGCTTTGGCCATTTCAATCACTGCTGTAGCGCCTTGATCGACTAAAGCAAAATAAGTCGAAACTTGCTGAGTCATTAAAGGTCCTGTCACCTTACAGGTAATACGTAGACCATTTAAGGAGCGCAGCAAGGCATCTACTGTTCCCTCACCACCATCTGCCATAGGCACAGCAATACAGCGCGCATCAGGAAAGACATGCAAAATACCACGTTGCATGGCCTGACATGCTTGCTCGGCTGACATACTTTCTTTAAAGGAGTCGGGTGCCAGGACAAAAGTATGCATATTCTTCTCAATTATTACTGTTTTATGGTCAGAAGTTTCACTCTATCGATCAGCTCATGAACCAGTATCAAATTTATTTACCAGCACGACTAAAGTTGTGGATAAATTCAAGGTTATCCACATTAGCGTTTCCAACCCAATTCAATCGCAGTGATCTCGTTAATTAGAGTCTGACTTAAAGATTCTGGCATTTTGCTTGACGTCTGAGAGGTCGGAATATACCCCGCCATCAGTTCTGCTTTAGCTTGAGGAAATAAAGGTTGCTGATCTGGAAATGCATATCCCACAGGATACATCGGCTGACCGGTCGCCAGATCATATTTATCGCTGGCTCCAAAAGCATGTAATAGCTCATGTACAAGGACAATCTTGTTTTGTTCAGTCTGTTTCTTGGAAGCAAACAGGTTCACTGATCCAATCCGTCCTTTTTGTAAAGCCGTTGAATGCTTTAATACTTTATGTTGTGCCGGATCATAATAATTTAAATACAAGGTCACATTGGCTGAAGAATCTGAACTTTGCTGTTGTTGCCAGGCATAGAAACGAAATTTCAGGCTCCAGAAAATGGTATCTATGATTGATGCCTGCTCAGGGACTTTAGGTGGTAATTCTTTTAGTTCACGTCCAAGATTGAAATAAAAATAGGTTGGCTGACCACGATACTGCTGGGCAGCCATTTCCAGATATTTTTGTGCTCCATTTAAATCCTGAGCCGAAAGCTGTTGAATATATTGCTGGGTAACTACTGAACCATCCGCATTGATTGGATGCAACAAAACAAAAACTGGCTTGGACCAGTCCTGGTTTTGGTCACGATAGGCATTGACTGCGACCACAAATAAAATCACAAGCAAGATCAGGATTCGGATTTTTTTCCACATGCTTTAAGCACTCTGTTTTTTTATTTTTCTGAGAAACATCTGGCTCATTTCAATTTTAGTTTCAAAAAGATTTAAAGTTTTAATTAAACCTGAAAGTTTGGCACGACCATAATTTCGAGAGTCAAAATCAGGTTTTACCGCACTTATATATTGCCCAACCATACTTAAATTCGCCCAACCGTTTTCATCCGCATTATCTTTTACAGCTTTATAAATTAAATTAAGCGTAGCTCGATCCATCCCTTCAGGTAACTGAATTTCCTTTTGGGCAGATATAGTTTTTTGTCCATTTGTCTTGGTAATCTCCGAAACTTTTTTATCTATTAGGTCTGTTTCTTCACTATCCTCATTATTTTTAATTTCGCTATCTACAAGTAAGTTCTCAATATAAATGAACTTGTCACAAGCTTTCTTAAATGCTTCGGGTGTAGCTTTTTTACCAAAACCATAGACAGTAAGACCATTTTCACGAATACGTGAAGCTAAAGGCGTGAAATCGCTATCGCTAGATACTATACAGAACCCATCTAATGCACCTGCATAAAGTAAATCCATAGCATCAATAATTAAGATCATGTCTGTTGCGTCTTTACCTTTGGTATAGGCAAATTGCTGTACAGGAGTAATCGCATGTGGAAGTAAAACATCGCGCCATTTTTTTAACGTTTCACTGCTCCAATCCCCATAAACACGTTTAACACTGGCAATACCGTATTTAGCAACTTCTTCTAATACTGATGAGATTGCATTAATCGATGAATTATCCGCATCAATGAGCACCGCAAATTTTTTTGTCTGAATACCCACACCTTCCCCAAATTTTATTATTAAGCAAATTTCTAAAATTTATTCTGCCATAAAAAATGCCGACATCAGTCGGCATTTTTTATTTTTAACTTTTAGGCTTCAACCCATTTTCCGTCCTGGTAAACCAGAGACCATTTGGTCTGCTTACCTTCAGGTGTTTCTGAACCAATATATTGCGACTGGTTTTTACGGCTGAATTTCACCAGAGTTGGATTCCCTTCAGGATCTACATCTGGCGCCTGCAAAATAAACTGATATTTCGGATCCAGCTGCTCTGCAACAGTACGTAGTTCCGCCACCTTCGGCGCACGGGTTTCACGTACTTTAGGGAATTTACTCGCTGCCAGGAACAGACCTGCTGCACCATCACGTAGAACAAAGAAGTCATCATGCTTGGTTGAGCGTAAGTGTTCCATCTTGATTGGATCAACACGCGGTGGCGCAGGCTGACCATTTTTCAGGACTTTACGGGTATTGTCACAGCTGGTGCAGGCAAAGTACGGACCAAAACGGCCAGTCTTCAACTGCATTTCACCATCACATTTGTCACATGGGATGGTTGGGCCATCATAACCCTTAATCTTGAACTCACCTTCTTCCAGTTCAAAACCGGCACAGTCCGGGTTGTTACCACAGACATGCAGTTTACGACCACCATCAATGACGTAGCTGTCCATTGCAGTTGAGCAGATCGGACAACGTTTTTTCGACATCAGATCAGCCGTTTCAGCAGCATCATCGTCAGACAATGCAGCCAAAGACTCAACTGGGGTCAGGTTCAGTGTACCTTTACAACGCTCTTTAGGCGGCAGGTTATAACCTGAACAACCCAAGAATACACCTGTTGTTCCGGTACGGATCTGCATCGGACGGTCGCATTCTTTACAGTGCACAGCATTGACTTCTACTGGCTGATTACGGCGCATACCGCTCTCACCCTGCGCATTGGTTAAACGCTTCTTAAAGTCACCGTAGAAACTATCTAATAGCTCTTTCCAGTTACGTTCACCATCCGCCACCTTATCCAGCTGACCCTCAAGATCTGCAGTAAAGGCATAATTCATCAGGTTGTTGAAACTTTCATCCAGACGATCGGTAACGATTTCACCCATTTTTTCAGCAAACAGACGGCGGTTATCCAGTTTCACATAACCACGGTCTTGAATGGTCGAAATAATCGCTGCATAGGTCGAAGGACGGCCAATGCCACGTTTTTCAAGCTCTTTTACCAATGATGCTTCAGTGAAGCGTGCAGGTGGTTTAGTGAAATGTTGAGAAGGATCAAGTTTCTCAAGTTTCAGCACTTCACCCACTTTGACTGCTGGCAACAAAATATCGTCATCTGCTTTGTTGGCACCACGAACTTTGGTGAAACCATCAAAGACCAGAGTACGGCCTTTGGCTTTCAGCTCCACACCATTGGCATCAACCAGGATGGTAGAAGATAAATATTCAGCAGATGTCATCTGGCAGGCAACAAACTGACGCCAGATCAGATCATATAGACGCTGTGCGTCACGTTCCACACCGACCAGGCTATCGCCTTTTAAGCCAACGGTTGAAGGACGAATCGCTTCGTGGGCTTCTTGTGCACCGGCTTTATTGCCATAACGGTTTGGCTTGGCAGGTAGGTATTTTTCACCGAATTCAGATTCGATGTGACCACGTACCATAGTGACCGCATCATCACTCAAGAAGGTGGAGTCAGTACGCATATAAGTAATGAAGCCTGCTTCATACAGACGCTGTGCCAGCATCATGGTTTTCTTTACCGAGAAACCTAAACGGGTGCTGGCTGCCTGTTGCAAGGTCGAGGTGATATATGGCGCGCTTGGATTGACCTTGGTCGGTTTATCCTCACGGCTCATCACCTTGTATTCGGCATCTTTAATCAGATTCAACAAAGCATCAGTTTCAGCTTTATTGTGCAGCTTTAAGGTTTTGCCATTTTGCTTGACTGCTTCCAGGCGAATGTCATCTTTTTTCGCTTTGGTATCAGCGAATACTTGCCAGTATTCTTCAGGAATAAAGGCACGGATTTCACGTTCACGTTCTACGACTAGTTTTACTGCAACAGATTGCACACGGCCTGCAGACAGACCACGGGCAATTTTTTCCCACAGCAGTGGCGAGATCATAAAGCCGACTACACGATCCAGGAAACGGCGTGCCTGTTGAGCATTCACCTTATTGGTATCCAGACGGGTTGGATGCTTGAAGGCTTCCTGAATGGCATTTTTGGTAATTTCGTTGAAGACCACACGCTGGTAGCGCGAATCATCACCGCCGATCACTTCTTTCAAGTGCCAAGCAATTGCTTCCCCTTCACGGTCCAAATCCGTTGCCAGATAGACTTCATCGACTTGCGATGCCAGTTTTTTCAGTTCAGCAACCACATGTTCTTTGCCGGGTAGGACTTCGTATTTGGCTTTCCAGTCGTGTTCTGGATCTACCCCCATACGGTTAATCAACGCCTGCTGTGATTTTTCCGCTTTTTCTGCTTCAGTCAGCTTGGTTCGCGTTGCTGGTTTTTTCTCTGTGCTTTTGGCAGAGCCGCCAGTCGGCAAATCACGCACGTGACCAACCGATGATTTCACAATGTAGTTCGAACCGAGGTATTTGTTGATTGTTTTCGCTTTTGCAGGCGACTCCACAATCACTAAGGCACGCTTACTTCCAGCGTCGGGAGACTTCGCTGTGCTGCTTTTTGATGTGGACCGAGGAGCGTTCGCCATAATTAACCGTTTAATCCTGTATATTCTAAAAAATTAAAGTTCAGCCAAGGAATGTAATAGTGCCTTGATGTCATCGAGCTGGGCTGCTTTTAGATCAGCTTCTTCATCCCAATACAGTCCAACACAGTTTGCCTGCATATCAATAGCATAAATGCCTTTTAATGCAATGGGAAAATCTTTAAATTTGTCATCACCTTGTACCAGCTCAAGCTTTTGATCTACTACACGGGCACGCATCAGCGGCATGCGTGCGTCTGGAATCAGCACACTATAATAAGCCACCATACTGGCACGCTTTTCAGTGGCCATCGGCACTTTCGTCCAGTCAGGAGCCACGACCAGACGTGGGTGCAATCCCATCTTGCGGGCTTTCTCACGCATCATCCCTAGGGCTTTTTCTCTTGGGCTGACACGCAGACCAAAAATAGATCCCAGTACAAATACAATGATGACGACAGCAACCCAGATTCCTGTATTTTCCATAGCTCAACCTTTATGTTCTATTATTAGAGTTGCATAAGCTCAATATAAAACGCAAGTTTGCGCGACAAAATTAATTCAGGAACATCTCATGGCTGTAGAGAATTTCGTGACCATTCCAGTAAATATAGCCTTTCTCTAGCAGCTCCTTGAGTAACAAACGCACATCGGATTTTGGAAATAACTGTTCCAGCAAATCTCGCAGTTCATAAATATCTTTAGGCTTGTCACCTTGCAGTTCACGCAGCTTGCGTGCCACTTCTATCTGTACCGGATCAATGCGGGCAAAGTTCTTGAATAGCCCCTGCTGTGCAGACTGAATAGTAGATTGCTCTTGAATAACTTCTTGTGGCTCTTCCGGAGTCAATTCAGCAATGGCCTGGCTCAGATCAAGCGGTGTGCTTGGTGCAGCAGACAGATCCAGTTGTGACCATTGTTTTAATACCTTTTTACGGAAAGCTATCTGATCCTCATAGCGTTTCACAATCTTGAGGTTAATCAGCATTCCGACGACATGCTGGGCTTTACTTGGCAGCACTTGCAATATATTCGCTACTGAATTTTTCAGACTTTCTAAGGTAGTTGGCTTACCCGGCATTTTTGCCAGTGCATCACAATATTTTTTGACCAGCTGTAAAGCGGGTTTTTGCTGAATAGTGTCAAGACTTGGAATCTTGAATTTTGGATTAGCTTTTTTATCCTGTTCCGGTTCTGCCTGTACCCGAATCAGGCTACAGTGAATGTCAGATGCGATCAGCATTTGCATGAGCATTTCACTGCTGTCCATGGCTGAAATCAGTTCTACATGCGTATCCGGCTCCAGCAGTGCCATCAACTGCCCGACAATTACCGCATATTCATACTCGCGGTGTTCAGCTTCAGGAATGTCCAGAATAACCACTTGCCCACTGGCAATCCATCCCGCCAGCTCAGTCAGATCTTCCAGTTCAAATTCAAACTTGCCAGCACAGCTAAACAGGTACAAGGTTGGATAATGCTTGGTGATATCACGCAATAGACTGGCAGTCGGGAAATTATTTTCAAGATCGAGTAAAACAACTTTCTGTGACATGGAACACCAATCTAAGCAAAACCTGGAAGCGCTATTAGAGGGGTAAGCGTGAAAAAGGTCAAATTATTTTCAGCATGGATATTTTTACTGGCAAAGAAGACTGTGCTGGAACGAACCAGAGGTGCATTAAAGCGAAAACCCTCACAATGGAGGGTTTTCTACACGACCAATTACATAATTAATAGTGTGGTGGTCGATCAATAATCGGGTCAAATTCTGCAATCCCTTCAGACAAGTCTGCTGACTCAACACGTTGATATAACAGCTTCATTTGCTTCTGGAGATCGATGATTTCCAGATTCTGCCTGGTCACCTGCTGATTCAACTGTTCAACTAAATCGTCCAAAAATGCAATTCGGACTTGCAAATCTTCAATGGGTGCGGAAAATGACGCCTGATCATTTAGATTTTGTTGTTTAGTCATTTTAAGTCCTCATCATAGGATTTCAGGAAACCATTATGGCATATATTACCCTAAGGGACGTCCAACTCGCGTTTGGCGGACCTGCACTGCTCGACGGCGCTAACTTTAATTTAGAACGCGGTGAACGAGTGTGTTTGATTGGCCGTAATGGTGAAGGTAAGTCTACCTTACTTAAACTGATTGAAGGAAGCCTGTTACCTGACGGTGGTGAAGTTTCCTTACAAAATGGCATCACAATTTCCATGTTGGCCCAAGACGTACCGATGGATTCCGGCAAAGTAGCGGATATCGTGGCGGATGGTGCAGGTGAAGCGTCAGAAGTTTTACGTGCCTATCATGAAGCCAGTGAAGCCTGTGTACTCGGCGATATGGAGGCCTGCGACCGCATGGGTTCACTACAGCACAAGATGGATCAACTGGATGGCTGGGCTTTAGAAACCAAGGTGAATTCTATCCTGAGTAAAATGGGCCTGGATCCGGAGGCAGACCTTGCCGATTTATCCGGTGGTCGTAAGCGTCGTGTACTGCTGGCTCGTGCCCTGCTGACCCAACCAGACGTACTTCTACTTGACGAACCGACCAACCATCTGGACGTTGAAAGTATTGAATGGTTAGAGAAATTCCTGCTCGATCAAAATAATTTAACCCTCCTGTTTATTTCGCATGACCGTTCATTCGTGGACAGCATTGCTACCCGTATTGTTGAACTGGATCGTGGTGTTTTACGTAGCTATGAAGGTAACTATTCACGTTATCTGGAGCTTAAAGCACAGCAAATGGAAGCAGAAGAAAAGCAGAATGCGCTGTTTGACAAGCGTCTTGCTGAAGAAGAAGTGTGGATTCGTCAGGGCATTAAAGCACGTCGTACCCGTAATGAAGGCCGTGTCCGTGCCTTAAAAGCATTACGTGAAGAATCTAAAGCACGCCGCTCACAACAAGGCAAAGTGAGCATGGCAACTCAGGATGCTCAACGCTCTGGTAAAGTGGTATTTGAGATTGAACATCTCAGCGTGAAATTTGGTGACAATGCACCGATTATCAATGATTTTTCAGCACTTGTTCTTCGCGGCGACCGCATTGGTCTGGTCGGTGATAACGGTGTGGGTAAAACCACGCTGATTAAAGCGATTCTGGGCCAGCTTGAGCACGGTGGTACGGTAAAAACCGGGACCCAGCTAGAAGTTGCATACTTTGACCAGTTACGTAACGTACTGGATCTGGAAAAATCGGTAAAAGATAACGTGGCAGAAGGTTCGGATCATGTCGATGTGAATGGTCAGCGCCGCCATATCTATAGTTATTTACAAGATTTCCTGTTCTCGCCTGAACGCGCCCGTACGCCAGTGAAAGCACTTTCAGGTGGTGAGCGTAACCGTATTTTGCTTGCAAAACTGTTACTCAAACCATCGAACCTGATTGTGATGGACGAACCAACCAATGACCTGGATATGGTGACGCTGGAGCTTTTAGAGGAAATGTTGAGTGGTTATAAAGGTACTTTACTGCTGATCTCGCATGACCGTGCCTTTATGGACAACGTTGTAACCTCGACCTGGGTATTTGATGGTAAAGGTAACATCGACGAATACATTGGTGGTTATCAGGATTATTTAGAGCAGCGTCCAAATCAGACTGTGGTCGATCAAAAATCTGCTGTTAAAAAAGCCGCTGCCAAAGCTGCAGCAACCGCTGCTCCTGCGCCAAAAAAGGTAAAACTCAGCTATAAAGATCAACGTGAACTTGAACAATTGCCTGCAGAAATTGAAGCACTGGAAAGTGAACAGGCTGAACTTTCTGAAAAACTGGCAGATGGTTCATGGTTTGTGAAAGATGCAGCAGCAGCGACCAAGGCATCTGAACGTTTAGGTGAAATTGATGAAATTTTACTGGAAAAAATGGAACGTTGGGATGAGCTGGAAAATATGACCAAAGGTTAATTTTCTTCCCTCTTGAATGCTAAGCATCTGTATTCGTACAGATGCTTTTTTTTACACTTTTTTGTTTCAAAAAGCTCTTCTGCTACACTGCAGATATCTTTAGGTTTAAATAGCAGATTATGAGTAAAAAGCCAGATTACCAACCCGGTGAATTTCAATGGGCCTTCCTGTCTCCACAGTATTGGGGCATCTGGATTGGCATTGTATTCCTGATGATTCTGGCGATTTTACCTTGGGCGATTCAGCACCGCCTGGCGTCTTTACTGGGAAGTCTGAGTTTTAAATATTTAAAATCTCGCCGTGAAACCACAGTGCGCAATCTGGAGGTGTGTTTTCCAGAGTGGTCTGCACAAGAGGTGCAGGAAAATGCCCGTCAGGTCTTTATTGACCAGATGCTCGGTGTATTTGAAACACTAAATGCCTGGTACACACCCAAGTGGTTTAAAGGCCGTGTGACTATTGAAGGTCTGGAATATATCCAGCAGGCACAAGCTGAAGGTAAAGGGGCGTTATTGCTGGGTACTCACTCTACCCTGCTAGATGCTGGTGGTTATTTATGTGCCCAATATTTTGAACCGGATGTGGTCTATCGTCCGCAGAACAATCCCCTGCTCGACATGCTGATCTACCGTTGCCGCGCCACCATTTATGCCAACCAGATTGATCATGATGATATGCGTGGTCTGGTACGTAACCTGAAAAATGGACATGCGATCTGGTATAGTCCGGACCAGGATTTTGGTCTAAAACAAGGCGTGATGGCCCCGTTTTTTGGTGTTCCTGCTGCCACTGTGACCGCACACCGTCGTTTATTAAAAATGACCAAAGCTGCTGCGATTCCACTATATTTCTACCGTCACGGCGACATTAAAAACCCGAAATATCATGTACTGATTGAGCCACCCGTTGAAAACCTGCCAAGCACAGATGAACTGGATGATGCGACTCGCGTCAATCAGATTATTGAACGGCAGTTACGGATCGCCCCAACGCAATATATGTGGTTTCACCGCCGTTTTAAGACCCGTCCACAGGGTTATGATTCGATTTATTAGAGTTCTTTCATAAATCATTTTTGAATCATTGCAAAGGAAATTCCCTCTCCTTGTAGGAGACTTGCGGAGCATGCTCCTCAGGGAGAGGTTTTTTCTAAGAAACCCCTTCATCCTCTTGCGAAGTAACACTTCTCATCCCAGAGGGAGAAGGAACTTTCAATATCCATTTAAATATGAATATAACGATCATTTTTTGATTTATGAAAGAGATCTATTAAGTGTTCATTAAATTAATGAGTGCTTGAATAATAGATCAATGATCTGTTCCTTGATAAATCCACATGGCTTCAGTCTGTCCAGCAGGACTAAAGCCTAAAGCTTGATAAAAGCCGGTGGCATGCTGGTCAGCGACTAAAATTTTCTGATGAAATCCTGCATAACGCTCTAGCAGGGTTTGCACAATTCGGCGGCCGATGCCCTGCCCTTGTAATTCTGGATGAACCAATAAATGTGGGAAATACACCACCAGATAGCCATCAGAAATGGCATTGCCGAGTCCTACCAATCGACCATCAATACGTGCAGTTACAAGACTATGGGAATGGTTCAAGGCTTCTAAAAGCAGTTGCGGTTTTTCGGCCGCAGACCATTGATTGGCACAATACAGTTCAAGAATTTCGGATTCCTGGACTGAATCACTGTCAGAAATAACAAGTTGCATATCAACTTTCCAAAGAATTATTTTAGTTCGACAAATTATTTTAATAATCAAATAAATATAAAGAAAAATTAAAGCGATAAAATAATTTAACCCGGGCTCTACATCCTGTAAAAACCCGGGTTAATGAGGTTGTGCTTTCAACATTTTAATTCTTGGTTTTTTGTGATTTCCATTTCATCATCATGTCCATGATGTCTTCATTCAGCTTCGTCTTCCTTATGAGAAATTCCCTTCTCGACTCCCTGTGCTGATGTAATCAGAATATCGAAATCACTTAAGAATGAATATCGTTTAGGACCGCAATCTGTGTAAGCCATTTCGTACACTTTTCCGATAAAACCATCACTCTTTTTAGCCATTTTTGTAGGTTTGAGCAATTTCATCCGTGACTATTTTTTCTTCTTTCTCAGCTTTTTCAATACCTTCTTGTATCGCTTCCTCAGCTTCCTGCTCATCTTCTTTAGTCTGTTCCAGTTCTTCTTGTACATGATCAAAGACTCGTCCGGTTTGCAGAATTACAAACACCGGGAAATGATCTGATCCCACATGTGGTAAACGTTCCATATGGACTAAAGCAAAGTCAGTGCTGTGAAAAACATGATCAAGTGACCAGCGAAACATCGGATAATCCGCATGAAAGGTATTGATATAACGGCGTCCGACACGTGGGTCGAGTAAACCACTAATACGCTGAAACAAACGAGTGGTACGTGACCAGGCGACATCATTCAGATCACCCATCACAATACAGCTTTCATCCAGATCTTTGATTTGATCACCAACGATCAGCAATTCAGCATCACGTAGTTTCGAGTCCTTGGCTTCTGTTGGACTTGGCGGTTTTGGATGTAGGCAATATAACTGAACTGGATGGCCAGAGCGTAAAGTGACTGTGGTATGAATTGAAGGAATTTCATTACTCAGAATAAATTTCACCTCGGTATCGCTGAGTTTTAATTTACTGTAGAGATGCATTCCATACAGGTTCTCTAACGGCACTGGTACACGGTAGGGATAATCCGCTTCAATCACTGAAAGTTGTTTCTGCCATTCTGAATTAGTTTCCAGAGTCAGTACCAGATCGGGATTTAAACGTTGAATCTGTTCCAGCAGCAGGTGATATTTTTCATTGGTCATGAGGACGTTTGAAACAAGCAAAGAGATTTGCCTGCTCGGATCCAGTTGCTGCTGTTTGACTTTCTTCACCTGTTTTTTCCAGATAAAGGTATAAGGCAAGACCATCTTCAACTGGTAGGCTTGTGCAGCGAGCAGTCCCACAAAAATAATTTGGTCTGTCAGCGTCCAGGAATGCTCCCAAAATATATAGAGTCCGAGCGCAATGAAGCCAATGATCAGAATTTGTAGTCGCGGGAAATCGGCGCCACGGATCCACCATTCATCACGAGGAATCAGGGACCAGAAACTGAGCCAGATGACCAGCCCTGACAATATCTGAATAAACAAAATCATAAAGTGACTCTTTGCTATGTTTTTATTTTTTCTACAAGAAAATCTGCGTTATCAATTTTGTATGTAACATAAACAAGATATTCCGCTCAATATTATTGATGTTTCTATTGTGTAGCTATTGCAGTTGAGTCCCTTTTTGGTACACTCGAACCCCCTTTTATTTTTTAACGCACCGAGGCAAAGTGACATGAAAGTAGGTCTGGTCGGTTGGCGCGGGATGGTTGGTTCCGTCCTCATGCAACGTATGGTTGAAGAGAATGATTTTGCTCATTTTGAGCCATTCTATTTCTCTACCAGTAATGCAGGTGGTGAAGCACCAGCATTTGGTGGTAAAACTGCCCCAGCACTTATGGATGCGACAGACATTGATAGTCTGAAGCAAATGGATGTCATTATTACCTGTCAAGGTGGCGATTACACCACTGCAGTTTTCCCTAAGCTGAAAGCTGAAGGCTGGAATGGTTACTGGATTGATGCTGCATCTACTTTACGTATGGATGATGAAGCAATCATTGTACTTGACCCGGTTAACCTGAACGTGATCAAAGACGGTCTAGTAAAAGGTACTAAAACTTTCGTTGGCGGTAACTGTACAGTTTCCCTGATGCTGATGGGTCTAGGTTCTCTCTTCCAGAACAATCTGGTGGAATGGGCAACTTCGATGACTTACCAGGCAGCATCTGGTGCCGGTGCACAAAACATGCGTGAGCTGATCACAGGCATGGGTTACCTGTATAACAATACCAAAGACTTGCTAGATGATCCACGCTCTCCAATTTTGGACATCGATTCTAAAATTGCTGCATTACAACGTGGTGAAGGCTTCCCGTCTACAAACTTTGGTGTACCGCTCGCTGGTTCCCTGATTCCGTATATCGACAAGCAGCTGGAAAGCGGTCAGTCGAAAGAAGAATGGAAAGGTCAGGTTGAAACTAACAAGATCTTGGGTAACCAGCAGATCGTTCCAATTGATGGCCACTGTGTGCGTATCGGTGCAATGCGCTGTCATTCTCAGGCGATTACCTTGAAGCTAAAACGTGACGTACCTTTGAATGAAATCGAAGATATGATCCGTCAGTCTAGCCAATGGGCAAAAGTGGTACCAAATACACGTGAAGCATCAATGACTGATCTGACGCCTGTCGCAGTCACTGGTACACTGACTGTTCCAGTCGGCCGTCTACGTAAAATGAACATGGGTAAAGAATACCTCGGTGCATTCACGGTAGGTGACCAGTTACTTTGGGGTGCTGCTGAGCCTTTACGCCGTATGCTCCGCATTCTGATCGATTATAAAAATGCTTAATTAAGCAATTATAATCAATCTAAAAGCCGATCTTTATTGATCGGCTTTTTTGTGTCACTATCAAGAAAATAGTTGAACAAACATAGACATCCCAATCATCGATTCATACTGAATGTAATATGACCGATGCTGAGCCTAGAATTAAGATGACTGTATATAAAAAATTCAAAATTGCGACTTTAGCCATGATGATTGCACAACCTGTTTTTGCAATCACGGTTGAGCCAGTTCAGGTTCAATCGGCACCCGGGGAACTACTTTATGCGGAAATGAATTTCCGCCAGTCAGATATCAATATGCCGCTTGAGGTCAGTCTGGCTACACCAGAAGATTTAATGACTCTTGGCACTACACATCAGCCTCCCGGTCACCTGAACTTTTTCACCCGTCGTAGCAGCAATGGAACTGGTGTAATTACCATTACCTCTTCACGCCCGATCACTCAAAATGACCTGAATTTTGTAGTTAAGGTTAAAGAAGGCAATGCAGCACGCCTACAACATATCAAGACTACGCTTAAACCTAAAACAGACCTGCTTAAAGCTTCAATCAGCGCAAATGAACGCCCATTAACCCCAGTGGTCGTGGTAAATGAAAAAGAGATTGGTTTAAATTTACCTGTCAGTACTCAATACAAGACTCCAACAGCGAATACCAAGACAATGGAAAAACCATTGACTGTACAGCGTCTTGCTCCACCGCCATTATCGCCAAACTCTATTCCTCAGACAGCGTCGATAACCACTCCTGCTGTTAAAGTACCGGTCAAGGTTGAAGAACCTGTTAAAGCTGAAAATACGCGTCCCGTCACAAGTACTTTGACGATACCAACACCAATCGCTGAACCTGCAATACCCGCTATTCAACAAAAGCCTCTGACCTCAAATAATATTCAAAACAATCCGGTCACCACAGCTCAAGCAGAAACTCAGGTAGCAGAAGTTGCTTCTGCGGCTCCTGTTGTACAGCCGAATAATGTACCCGCTCAAAAAGTGCAAAATCAAAAGCCAGTGACCACCTATCCTGCTGCCGCCCCACAATCTAACTCGAGCGATCCATTAGTTAAAAAATATGCCGAAGAACAGGTAGCAAAACAGCAGAAAGATACGCCTAAACAACCAAATCAAGCAGCTGCCGCTCAAACACAACAGCCCCCTCAAGCGAGCCCAGTATCTACTGCAAAAGCAACCTACGTGGTTCAATCCAATGAATCACTCTGGAAAATTGCTGCACGTATTGCGCAGGAACAAAACCGCGGTGTCGGTGAAGTGATGCAGCAAATTAAAAGCAATAATGAACAGGCTTTTATTGGCGGAGATGCGAATCGCCTGAAGCGTGGTGCAACACTGAATCTGAATATTGCACCAGCACAAAAACAGCCGATTACAGTCAAAACCTCTGAGCTTGCACAGGTTCAGAACAAGGCCAAAGGCACCACCAAATATCGTTTAAATCAGGCTGAAATGAGCCTGGTTGCTGAGAACCAGAAAGAATCTGAGCAACTTTCTGCAAATCAAAACACATTAGACCGTCAAACTTCGAAAGAGTTGTCATTAAAAGTTATGACAGTCCGAGAAAAAACCGTTAAATTACAGAGAAACGTAACTGAATTAGAATTGGCGCTTAATCAGAAGGATCAGAGAATTCAATTATTAAATGCACGTCTTGCCCGGTTGCAACAGCAGCTCAAAGCACAACGGGCAGATAAAAAAGCCAATTAACTAATCATTACATACATCGATTTACAGGGATGAGTGGTTATATGGAGCCCTCTATCTCTAAGGGGTACTTATCATGCTGATTTATGTGATTCCACTAATTTTATTGATCATCGTTCTGATCGTAGTCAAAAAACGTCAGGATGCTCAAGGGTCAGATAAACCAAAGGCAAACACAGCTAAGGCAAGAAAAACCACAACTTCAGCACAAGCTACCCCCGCAAAAACCCGGGTGGTTGAAGAAGTTGCAGCCAAACCACAGGAAGCTGTTGCGCTTTCAGCAGATCTGCGTAAAAAAATTGAACGCCTGATCAGTGAGGGAAATTTCTTTGCTGCTGAAGCACAAATCAATCAGGCGCTGAAGAAAGACAATCGTCAGCAAGAACTGTATCTGTTGCTCATAGATATCCATATTCAGCAGAAAGATGAGTTTGCCATTTCCCAGCTGATCAATCATGTTCGTTCACTCGGTTTGGATAACATCCTTGCACAGGCCGAAACTAAAAAGGCAGACTTTCTTGCACAAGCAGAAACCAAAAAAGCAGACTTTGAAAATTCATCTACGTCGACCAAAGATACAATTGACATTCCTTCTGCTCAGTTAAGTTCTGGTTCATCAGCAACTGAGGCAACACCTGTAGACAACAATGCAGCTTTTGAAGAGCTTTCTTCAACCCACAGCCCAATAGTCAATGCTTTAGCTTTTGATGAACTGCAGCAAGAAAATAAGCCTCAAAAAACTGCATTTGAGCCGGCGCCATCACAGAATCATATCCAGCCGCTGGAATTTAATTTTGAGTCAACTCCGACTAAACCAGCAAGTGATGCAACCCAGGATCTGCCAGCGTCTACAGGTTTAGAGTTCAACTTCTCTGACGCTCCTGCAGCATCTGAGCCGGCACCGACGACAATATCGGATACTGCCACACCTGCACTAAACTTTAGCTTTGACTTAGATAACTCAACAAAAACTGAAACTGGAGTCGCAGCTGCTGCCGAGCCTGAAACTGCCGCACCGGTTATGGACTTTAAGCTTGACTTAGGCAGCTCAGAAACATCAGAAGTGACACCAGTACCTGCTGCAGAATCAGTTCAACCTCTCGATTTTTCTTTCTCGGTAGATACAACTTCAACTCCAGATACTCAACCAGAAATCGCAGCACCAGAGTTTGATTTATCAGGTTTAACTACAAATGAACCTATAAATCCAGCAGTATCTGCTGTCTCAGAATTAGACTTTAAACTGGATGCCGCTCCTGAAAAACCAGCCAGTGCTGCAATCAGTTTTGATATTCCATCTGCGCCCGCTACTTCAACCGCTAATCAAAATGATCCACTGATTCAATCCTTCCCTGAATTAAAGGAAACTGATGAAGTGGTATTAAATCTGGAATTGGCGGAACAGTATATTCAATTGGGTGCATATGATGCTGCACGTGAAATCCTGACAGAAAAGGAAGCAGACTATAGTCCACAACAACGTACCCATGTTGATCAATTACTGAATCGAATCGCTTCTTAAGTAAATTCGTTCTACACTAAAGCAGTCACTATGGCTGCTTTTTTTATGATGAAAAATATTGCATTGATTTATATGGGAGGCACATTTGGATGCGTTGGCGATCCACTTGCTCCTATGCCTGCTGAATCTTTTTTTATAAAATTAAAAGAATTATTGCATGAAGACACACATTCGGTAGAGTGCTTCTGCGCCCCTGTCATTAAGGACAGTAGTGCATGTACTGCTCCCGACTGGCTGGCCTTAATCCAGTTTATCCAGCAACTGCAAGCTCAAGATTATCAGCACTTTGTCGTTATTCATGGCACAGACACCATGAGCTATGCCTGCGCTGTGCTGGCTCATCTCTTAGGACAATCTGCCTATGTGGTTTTAACCGGTAGCCAGTATCCATTACTGAATGCAGCAGGTCAGCAGCCACGCGAATTCAGCGATGCTTTGGAAAACCTATGCTTGGCTCTAGATTCTGTACAGCAGGTCGAGATGGGCGTTTACCTGGCATTTAATCAGGAACTGGTTCATGGCAGAACAGCATTAAAACAACATACCACTGAACTCAAGGCTTTTGCTGGCATAGATGCAGAAGTAAAGATTCCCCCGCAATCATACACACATATAATCAACCCGCAGGATTTGCTCAAAGCACAGCAATTTAATTGTATGAGTGTAATGATGCAGCCTGTTGGGCTAGATCAGCAGCTTCACAACCTTAAGCAATTATTAGCCTCACCTCCAGACTTCCTGATTCTGCAGGGCTTTGGCACAGGCAATCTTGCAGTTAATCCTGATCTCATCCAGCTCTTTGATGATTTCTATAATGCTGGCTGTGCTGTAATTCTGACTACACAGGTACCTTTCGGGAGCACAGACCAGCGCTATGCCATTGCAGAATGGGTACAGGATTGCCGGATTTTACTCAATGATGCCTATGGCCATGCCGATCTATATGCAAAAGCCCTGAAAATGTATTTACAATACGAGAGCGTAGAGCAATGGCATCGCCATTGGTCCGATTAGTTGAATCTTGAGGTGAATATGCAGCGTTTTGCAGTCGGTATTGAATTTAGTGGAGCACACTACAGAGGTTGGCAAACCCAACAGCCCGGCGTAGCAAGCGTGCAGGAAACGATTGAAAAGGTTCTGTCTAAAGTCGCCAATGAAACCATTATCCTGCATGGTGCAGGTCGAACTGATGCCGGCGTGCATGCCACCAATATGGTCGCTCACTTTGATACCTCTGCTGATCGCTCCGAATATGGCTGGCTACGTGGCTGTAATAGCCAGCTACCTAAAGATATTGCAATTCAGTGGATTCGGGAAATGGACATGGATTTCCATGCCCGTTTTAAAGCTCAAGCCCGTCGTTATCGTTATGTCGTCTACAATCACCCTGTACGTTCTGCGCTACTCCATAAACAGGTCACCCATATCCATTACGACCTAGATGTCGACAAGATGATTCAGGCGGCGACAAAGTTTGAAGGCACACATAATTTCGAAAGTTTCCGTGCCTCTGCCTGCCAATCCAATCAACCTGTACGCCATGTGCATCACTGTCGTCTGTTACGGCATGGTCATTATCTGGTCCTGGACATTCAGGCAGATGGTTTCCTGCATCATATGGTGCGCAATATTATGGGCTGTTTGCTGGAAATTGGTCAGGGTATGTATGATATCGATCAGATTGATGCCATCTTTGCTGCAGAAGACCGCAAAGCGGCAGGTGTGACTGCACCACCAGATGGACTCTACTTTATTCAGGCACATTATCCTGAGCAATTTAATTTACCAAAAGTTCCCTTAGGGCCACATTGGTTAAACATGCCGGGATAATTTCTTTTTTAAAATTTTAACCTCCCCTAACCCCTCCTGATAGAGGGGAACTACATCCCTGCAAAAGTACAGGAATGAAAAAATCCCTCCTTTTAGGAGGGACTTAGGGAGGTAATTTAACGCTGCTTGCGCTTTCTATATTCTACTGGGGTTTCATTGGTCCAGCGTTTAAAAGCACGATAGAACGTACTTGGTTCAGAGAAACCTGTCAGATATACAATTCGTTCCACGCTTTCAGCGGTTCCGGCCAGCAGACGCTTTGCTAGTCGGCAACGATAATCCGACAGAATTTGCTGAAAACTGGTATTGGCTTCACTCAGCTGGGTACGCAAACGGCGGGGGGTAATATTCAGCTGTGCTGCCACCGTTTCCAGCGTCGTTTCACCACTTTCTAAGGTCGAACCAATCGCACGGCGCACTTCACCCACCAGATCATAACGTGCCAGCTCTTGCAGCTTTTCAATTGCTAACTGCTCATGCAGCTGGAGTAATTCCGGTTCTGCCTGCCAAAGCGGATATTCAAGAATACTCGGATCAAAATAAAGACGCGTTTCTTTCTGTCCCAAACTTACTGGACATTCATAGACACGGAAGTATTCATCATCAGTTGCACCTTTGGAAAAATTGAAGTCGATATAGATCGGCTCAAAACGTCCTTCAGTAATAAACTTAAAGAAACGCAGCACACCAGATATGGCACATTCAGTAAAATGGCGATTGACAATGTTCTCGGCAAAAGGCTGCTCACCATTGGTCAAATAGCAGCGGTCATCTTCAACGACCAGTTGGGCATGGAAGGCATCACTGATGAGACGCTGGTAAGCCAAGGCACGTTTTAGTCCCTCACCAAAGTTTTCTGATGAAATAAACAAATGCTCAATGACCTGACCACGGTAAAGTGGCAGGTGCTCACCCAAATGTAAGCCGATATCAGGGTCCTTGCTGACCTCTTCTGCCGCGACCCAGAATGCATACTGTGCACTCAACGGGGTACGGTCATTGGCTTCAACCTGGTTTAAGGCGACTCCTGCTTTAGTAAGCAATTCTTCGGTTGGCAAACCCGCACGACGTATCGCCTGGTAGCCTAATCGCAGTACAACCGATGCATCTGTTAGCTGACCCACTCAAAAACCTTCCTTGTATGTGCTTCATTTATACTTAAAAAGATATTTTTTAGATTAACTGCGATTGACCAAACTGACAACATCATCAAGCAGTTTTTTAATTAAAATATTTGTACTGATGCTTCGCTTATTTTGCTTTCAGATGATCAGTCTAAAGCCTGCTATGCCTTGTGTTATACGAAAAAATTGACTATAATTTGCGCCTTTCTTAATTTATTCTTTTAGGTAGGCTATGGCCAATAAAGAGGAACTCATCGAGTTCGAAGGCGTTGTCACCGAGACGCTTCCTAATACTATGTTCCGTGTACGTTTAGAAAACGGTCACGAAGTGATTGCTCATATCTCTGGTAAAATGCGTAAACACTACATCCGTATTTTGACTGGCGACAGTGTAAAAGTGGAGATGACTCCTTACGACTTAACTAAGGGTCGTATCACTTATCGTGCGCGCTAAGATTTAGCGTTAGTAAAAAAGCCACTGATCAGGGTGGCTTTTTTGTGCCTGTTATTTCAGGCTCGAGCTTGACCGTGTGTCAAATTACAACAATAAACTGGTTTTCTACTCGCTACAATGACAGCAATGGCGGTTTTTGTAGGAGTCAGAATATGTTATCTGCATTTCGCCAAATGAAACTCGCGTTGCCGGGCATGCTTCTCCTGTTATCTGCATGTACCCATACACCGACCCTGTCTCAAGCTGAACGTGACGCTTATTTACAGCAGTATATTGGACAGTCCAGCCAAACGATTTATGCCAATCTGGATTTAAGCAAACTCGGCTATCAGCAGATCAATGAGCCTGTACTTTCAGCCGAGCAGCTGGTCTATATCGTGCAGCGTCCCGTTGCACTCCCCCTTTCAATAGCTCAGCATCCAGTTGCCGGTACTGGAACAGTACCCATTCCGGTGACACATAGTCCTTCACGTGGTTATGACGTGAACCTGCAATGTAAAATCGTTTTTGAACTGAAGGACAATATTGCTCAAGCGGTGAAATATACCGGCCGAACCTGCTAATCCAGCAGACATAAAAAAACGCAGCCCGAGCTGCGTTTTTTTATTAATCAGTTCCGGAGTGAAACTTAATTCAATGCAGCAACTACTGCCTGACCCATTTCCACCGTACCAACTTTGTTCATGCCTTCAGACATAATATCCGCAGTACGTAAACCTTGATCCAATACATTACCTACTGCATCTTCAATTGCTTTTGCAGCTGCTTCTTCACGGAAAGTATAACGTAGCATCATTGCAACAGACAGAATAGTTGCCAATGGGTTTGCCAGGTTTTGACCTGCGATGTCTGGTGCAGAACCATGACATGGTTCATACATACCTTTACCATTTTCATCTAGAGAAGCAGATGGCAACATACCGATTGAACCAGTTAACATTGCCGCTTCGTCAGACAGGATGTCACCAAACAGGTTAGAAGTTACAATGACATCAAACTGTTTAGGTGCACGTACCAACTGCATTGCAGCGTTGTCGACATACATATGCGACAGGTTAAGGTCTGGATACTGTTCTTCTTTCAGTGCAGTTACAGTCTGTTTCCACAGTTCAGTCACTTCAAGTACATTGGCTTTATCGACTGAACATACTTTACCGCCACGCAGACCAGCAAGTTCAAACGCAACTTTGGCAATACGCTTGATTTCAGACTCTGAGTACACGTCAGTGTTGAAACCTTGTTTTTCACCATTTTCCAGTTCACGGATACCACGCGGTTGACCGAAGTAGATACCACCTGTCAATTCACGCACGATCAGGATATCCAGACCAGCTACGATTTCAGGTTTTAAGCTAGACGCATCAGCAAGTTGTGGATACAGAATCGCTGGACGCAAGTTAGCGAACAGGTTCAGTTCACTACGCAATTTTAACAGACCGCGTTCAGGACGAATTGAGCGTTCAATCGTATCCCATTTAGGACCACCCACAGCGCCAAGCAGAATTGCATCAGCTTTTTTTGCCTGCTCAGAGGTCACATCTGGATAAGGTGCACCATGTACATCAATCGCTGCACCACCTAACAGGCCATGTTCCCAGCTTAGATCTAAATTAAATTTTTCATTTACGCGAGTCAGCACTTGCTCTGCTGCTTTGACAATTTCAGGACCGATGCCGTCACCAGCTAAAATCAAAATTTGTTTAGACATGAGATGTTCCATTTATAAGGTCAGTATTTCTCTGACTGGGTTAAATTTTCTGTTCTACAAACTCGGCAATGCCGGTTTCAACATTGTATGGCTTGCAGAAACGTCGAATTGTTTTGGGGCCCTGCAACAGATCTACACACAGTGGATCAGGTGCAGAGGCCTGCAATAAGCTGGTGTTTCGTGTCGAGCGCTGGCGATACATCTTGAAGGTGTATTTATGCTGGGCCTGGAAGTTCTGGAATACATGTAGAACTTCGGCCTTGTCCGGACTAATCGGATAAAAACGTACTACCAGTTCATGTTGCCCCGCTGGTACCGACAGGTAAACCGGATTAGGTTCCTTCAAGCTTTTTGCCTGTAAACGCACAAGCTTGAGCTTGAGCGCTTGGCTCTCCACATGTCGGTTTTCAGCATGGATGATCTTGATATCATCTATACGTTCAAAATTACAATCATGGGTACCCGAACAATAGATCAGGGCATCTGAACTATTTACAGCTGAATTTGTCAATCTCTTCAACTGTATCGTATCGATGGTTTGACATGCTGTCATTAACATCGAAACCGTACCCAATGCAGATAACTGTTTCCAATAGCTGGCCATGCTGAATGTCTAACCCAAACGAAATTTCCGTGATTTCACGATATTAGCAAGGGTTAGACTTTCCCGCTATGACAATTTAACTAGATTTAGCCACTAATTTCTGCAAATACCCAAGGGCGAGATTGTTTGGTTTTTTCTTCATATGCGCGAATCGCATCGGCATCTTGTAAAGTTAAACCGATGTCATCCAAACCATTTAAAAGGCAGTGCTTGCGGAATGGATCAACTTCAAACTTGAAGCTTTCACCTGACGGGGTACGCACTTCCTGAGCTGCAAGATCAATTGTTAATTGATAACCTTCAGTTGCTGCACATTCTTTAAATAACTGGTCAATAATCTCTTCAGACAGGATCACTGGCAACATGCCATTTTTAAAGCTGTTATTGAAGAAAATGTCGGCATAGCTTGGCGCAATGACAGTACGGAAACCATATTCATTCAATGCCCATGGCGCATGCTCACGGCTTGAACCACAACCGAAGTTGGCACGTGAAATCAAAATGCTTGCACCTTGATAACGAGGTTTGTTCAACTCGAAATCCGGGTTTAAAGGACGTTTTGAATTGTCTTGACCCAAATAACCTTCATCCAGGTAACGCAATTCATCAAATAAGTTTTCACCAAAACCGGTACGTTTGATCGATTTTAAAAACTGTTTTGGAATGATTAAGTCAGTATCTACATTGGCACGGTCTAATGGTGCAACGATACCTTGTTCAACGGTATAAGCTTTCATGTCTTTGCTCCTATTAGCCGATTAGAATGAACGTACGTCAACAAAGTGACCGGCAATTGCTGCTGCCGCTGCCATTGCTGGGCTCACCAAGTGGGTACGACCGCCATTGCCCTGACGACCTTCAAAGTTACGGTTTGAAGTCGACGCACAATGTTCACCCGGCTGCAATTTGTCAGCGTTCATCGCTAAGCACATTGAACAACCTGGCTCACGCCATTCAAAGCCTGCTTCAATTAAGATTTTATCTAAGCCTTCAGCTTCCGCTTGTGCTTTCACCAAACCAGAACCTGGCACAACCATCGCTTGCTTAATGCTTGCAGCAACTTTTTTGCCTTTCGCCACTTCAGCTGCCGCACGAATGTCTTCAATACGCGAGTTGGTGCAAGAGCCGATAAATACACGGTCTAACTGGATATCAGACAATGCCTGACCTGCGGTTAAACCCATGTATTGATAAGCACGTGTCCAGTCATTGCGTTGTACGTCATCTTTCGCCTGTTCCAAAGTTGGAACTGCCTGAGAAACTGGAATTACCATTTCAGGAGAAGTACCCCAAGATACTTGTGGCTCAATTTCTTCACCTTGTAACACAACAACTGTATCGAAGTGCGCACCTTCATCAGAGTGCAAGGTATTCCAGTAAGCAACGGCTTGATCCCACTGCTCACCTTTCGGTGCATATGGACGGTCTTTCACGTATTCAATGGTTTTGTCATCCACAGCAACCATACCTACACGGGCACCGCCTTCGATCGCCATGTTACATACAGTCATACGGCCTTCAATCGACATGTCGCGGAAGACCTGACCACCGAATTCAATCGCATGACCTGTACCACCGGCTGTACCGATTTTACCAATGATGGCTAAAACCACATCTTTTGGAGTTACGCCTTGACCCAATTTACCGTCAACGCGTACCAACATGTTTTTCATTTTCTTTTGAACCAGGCATTGGGTTGCCAATACATGTTCAACTTCTGATGTACCAATACCATGTGCCAAACAACCGAATGCACCATGTGTTGCCGTATGTGAATCACCACACACAACAGTCATACCCGGTAATGTCAAACCTTGCTCAGGTCCAACCACGTGTGCGATACCTTGGCGAACATCATTAATGTCAAACTGAACCACATTAAAGGTTTTACAGTTGTCATCTAAAGTTTGTACCTGGATACGTGAAGTTTCATCTTCAATCCCAGAAATACCCTCTGAACGTTCTTTGGTAGAAGTCGGTACGTTATGGTCTGGCGTCGCCACGTTCGCGCTTAAACGCCATGGTTTACGACCCGCTAGTTGTAAGCCTTCAAATGCCTGCGGAGATGTCACTTCATGCAATAAATGACGGTCGATATAAAGTAAAGCTGAACCATCATCACGTTGTTTTACTAAATGGTCATCCCATAACTTATCGTATAATGTTTTTGCTGTTTGGGTCTCGCCTGCCATGTCGATGTGCTCCACTGGACTGGGTAAATTCTATCTCTAATTTTGATTATATCGCTGCAATCACATAAATCTAATTTATCATTTTTATTAGTTAATAAACTTTTTGGAATCTTTAAAATTGGATTTTAAACAAGGAGATATTGATTTTTATTTAATCTAGTTTTCCGATCGTTTCTTGCAAAATATCCGTTTTTACAAATTAAATGAGAATTATTATTATTTCTTCATACAGAAAACATTGAATCTATTTTTTGAGGAATATCGACATGGCACACATTCAAAAATTTGTTGCAGATAACCAGCGTATGTTCAAGAAAACCTTGAGCTACTACATCATGCATATCACTGTAGCAATGTTCGTCGGTTATGTTGTGACGGGTAGTTTAGCCATGGCGATCACCTTAAGTTTATTAGAACCGACTGTTCAGGCCGTTGCTTTCTTCTTCCATGAAAAAGCGTGGGAAGTTAAAGCAGAACAGAACCATAATGAGGAAATCACCGCCTAAATTCTTTTCTGTCCCTATTCCTCGTTTTGCCACCGCCTACCCTCGGTGGCTTTTTTTATTGATGAATTTCCTGTTCTTATCAAATCTTTTTCTGGGTGTGAGCTGCTATTTTCACCCATTTGTTGTACTGAGATACATGAATGTCGGATTTTACAGCAATAGATACAACTTTCCCTTTGATTTATTCTTAAAATATTACAACAATAGATATACGCATAAAAAATCTTTATAGGTGATTAAGATGAATCTCGCAGCCTTTGAAGCCTTTGTAAAGGTCATGGAAACTGGATCAATTTCTCTGGCGGCAGATCAGCTTTTCATTACTCAACCCGCCGTGACCAAACGTATTCATAGTCTGGAAGAATACTTCGGGGTCAAACTGTTTGAATCAGCTGGACGTGGTGTACAAGCTACCCATGCAGCGCATTCACTGTTACCGAAAGTCAAAAACTGGCTGAATGAACTGGGCGATATTCATCATACTTTGAGTCATGAACAAGGTCAGATTCAGGGTAAACTGAAAATTGGTACCAGCCATCATATTGGTCTGCATCACCTCCCAGCACACTTGCGTCAGTATGTCCTGCAATATCCAGATGTCACTTTAGATGTTCACTTTGTTGATTCTGAACAGGCGCATGAACAGGTGATTGCCGGTGATTTGGAACTGGCTTTCCTGACTTTACCGCCACATGGCGATGAGCGCCTGAATTATGTCACCATCTGGAACGATCCATTGGTTTTTGTGGTAGCACCCTTCCATCCCCTAGCGCAGCAAAAAAATCTGTCACTAGAAGATCTGGTGCATTACCCGAGCCTGTTGCCATCTGCACAAACCTATACCACGCAAATCACTATGGCAGAGTTTGAAAAACGTGGCGTCAAACCTAAGATTACCATGAGTAATAACCCACTCGAATCAATCCGTATGCTGGTTTCGATTGGTCTGGGCTGGTCAGTACTACCCCAAACGCTTGTGAATCATGACCTGCAACAGCTGGATATCCCTCTGGAAATGAACCGCCAGCTCGGTATGGTCTGGCATCCGGGACGTACCCAGTCCAAAGCTGCGCAAGCCTTGGTCGAGTTAATGCAACAGCCTAAACTCTAAGTCAATTCATGTTAAAACAAGATGCTGTGATGGATTCAATTCGCAGCATTTTGTTACCTAAATGAGCAACAACTGCATCCTGCTTTGCATTAAGTTTAAGATATTCCCTGCGCGGACTTACCAGCGGAATATCTTCAAATTCTTAATGGAGTCTGATGGATGCAGCCCGATTCAACCTTCTTGAAACCTACACAGCCAAACAGTAAGTCATCTACACATTTAGCAGACGACAGTCCTTGGCAACAGGGGAAAATTCGCCTGCTTCCAACACCTAATTTAAACTTTGAAGATATTTCCACGGCGCGCCATGTGATCCGTGAATACTTTTTAAATACCTTTGATACCTACGAATCCCTGTTTGACTGTCTGCACAATGAAGAAGCGTTTTATGTCAAACTCATCAGCCTGCGTCATCCGCTAATTTTCTACTTCGGTCATACTGCCACTTTTTTTGTCAATAAACTGCTGCTCAGCAAACTGATTCCTGAACAGCTGAATCCACATATGGAAAGTATCTTTGCCATCGGTGTCGATGAGATGAGCTGGGACGATCTGGATGAACAGAATTATGCCTGGCCAGAGGTGGATAAAGTCAGAGAATACCGACATCGGGTACGAGCATTGGTACTGAAAATCATAGAAAATGCACCTTTAGAACTGCCACTCAACTGGCAGAATCCATGGTGGTCGATCCTGATGGGTATTGAGCATGAACGGATTCATTTAGAAACTTCGTCGGTATTGATTCGACAACATCAACTGCAGTATGTACAAAATCATCCACTATGGCATGCCCGAATCCTCACTGGCCCTGCACCAGAAAACCAGCTTCTTCCTGTTCCTGCGGGAACTGTTCGACTGAATAAACATTTCACTGATCCATATTATGGCTGGGACAATGAATACGGTCTGCATGAAGCTGAAATCAATGAATTTCAGGCATCACAATTTCTGGTATCCAATCAGGAATTTTTTAACTTTGTCGAAGCCAATGGTTATCAGCATTCTGAATACTGGAGCGAAGAAGGTAAAGCCTGGCGGGAATTTACTAAAGCCCAACATCCAAGTTTCTGGATCAAAAAAGAGGATGGCTGGCACTTGCGTATCATGCTGGAAGAAATTCCGATGCCGTGGGATTGGCCAGTCGAGGTGAATTATCATGAAGCCAAAGCCTTCTGTAACTGGAAATCAGCTCTGACTGGTGAATCGATCCGTCTGCCGACAGAAGATGAATGGTATCGCCTGTATGATCATGTCGGCCTGGATCCTAAACAACCATTGCCTTTAGCGGCCAATATCGCCTTGCAACATGCACCCAATCCCTGTCCAGTACACCAGTTCCAGCAAGGCGAGTTTTATGACGTACAAGGCAATGTCTGGCAATGGACTGAAACTGCAATTTATCCTTTTGAAGGTTTTCAGGCCCATCCGATTTATGATGACTTTAGCACCCCAACCTTTGATGAACGCCATAATCTGATGAAAGGCGGTTCCTGGATTTCAGGTGGTAATGAAGCTCTGCATAGTGCTCGTTATGCCTTTAGACGACACTTCTTTCAGCATGCCGGTTTTCGTTATGTGGCTGCGTCAGATGAGCCGGTTTCAGCTTATCATTCACATTATCAGACTGATGAGCTGATTTCACAGTATCTGGAATTTCAGTATGGTCAGGAATATTTTGGCGTTCCGAATTTTGCCAGGTCTCTGATTACCCTCGCCCAGCCTTATTTTATAAAAACTGCCAGAAAAAAAGCGCTCGATATCGGCTGTGCCACAGGACGTGCCAGCTTTGAACTGGCGCAGCATTTTGAACAGGTCACTGGATTAGATTTCTCGGCACGTTTTATTCAGCAAGGTGTGACCCTCGCCCAAGGTGAACCCTTAGCTTATGCCATTCCAGTCGAAGGTGAGCTGGTCGAATATAAATCCTGTTCTCTACAAGAGACTGGACTTGAGGAGGTTGCTCACAAGGTCGAGTTTTATCAAGCAGATGCCTGCAATTTAAAGCCGCAATTCAAGGAATACGATTTCATTCTGGCAGCCAATCTGATTGACCGGCTACATCACCCTAAGGCTTTTTTGAATCAGATCCATCATCGACTGAATATCGGTGGCATTCTGATGCTGGCTTCGCCTTATACCTGGCTGGACAAACATACGGCGCGTAGTGAATGGCTGGGCGGTTTTAAGAAGGCTGGAGAAAATTTCATGACCTTAGATGGCATCCAGCAATTGCTCAGCCCACATTTTGACATGCTGGCAGAACCGGTAGATGTCCCTTTTGTGATTCGTGAAACGGCGCGTAAATATCAGCATACCCTGTCGCAAGTCACCATCTGGCAGCGAGTGCGTTAAGACAAAAATGCTCCAATAAAAAAGCCAGTCTTCGAACTGGCTTTTTGACTTTTAAGATGTGTTCAGGTTTCGCTGGTCGCATCTTCATGCAAAGATTCATTCAGTTGGTCCACCACAATGGCCCATTCACCATCAGATGCTATCTTTTCACTAAGGAACTGGCGCTGTGCTTCAGACCAATATGGTGCATCCAGTAGGGTAAAATCCTTATGCAGCTGATGATCATTAATGAAGGTCGCAATTCCTTCCTCACTGGCATCCAGGCCCAACTGTTCAAATAGGTGCGTCATGCGTGGTCTTACTTTGTTCATTTCAACTACCTCTGAGTTTCCCTTATTCTCATTATTGAAATTAAGCTTAGCATGAGCTTGAACGCAGTAGTGTGACAATAGTTTATTTTTCATCTTGAATCTGTGCACATAAAAAAGCACAACCTGAGTTGTGCTTCACAGATTTACACGCTTTCGATGATTAAATTGACCAGTCCTGAATTTCCCAATCCTGTTCTTTGGCCAGTGCTTCCAGACGATCATCCGGATTTACAGCAATGGCATGATCCGCATATTCCAGCAAGAAACGATCATTGATCGAATCGGAATACGCCCAGGACTCGGTCACATCACGACCTTCTAACCACTGTTCCAGGCGAGTCAGTTTACCTTTCTGGTAACAGGCGGTATTGATCACTTTACCGGTATATTTGCCATTTACGACTTCGGCGTTAGTCGCAATAATTTCAGTAATGCCAAATTCTCGGAAAATTGGCGCTGTAATAAAATCTGAAGTCGCGGTAATACCCACTAATTCATGTCCTGCTTCACGATGACGCTCAATCGCCTTAAAACCTTCTGGACGCATTTGCGGACGAATGACTTTTTGCATGAATAATTGATGTAGTTCAGTCAGATAATCATTGTCATGTTTAGTTAAAAATTCAAAGACAAATTCATTATAAGCATAGGGGTCCAGCTGACCTTTTTTATAATCTTCATAGAACTTGTCATTCATGGCACGGTGGTGAACAGGATCAACCAGGCCCTCGTTGACCAAGAATTCTCCCCAAGAATGATCCGAATCTGTATTTAACAAGGTGTGATCGAGATCAAATAGCGCCAATTTCATGAAAATACTCGTAAAAACTGAAATTTAAGAAAAAAATTGTAAATCTATCTCCGCTAGTCGATAGAAATTCGTTAAGATCATAGCAATTTTAACATTTTTAAACTTTGCTTTTTTCGTGCTGGATACAGAAATAAAAATCCCCGAAGGCAAAGGCATAAATTACACAATATTAGGTGCCAAATGATCGACTCTGAAGGTTTCCGACCGAATGTCGGGATCATTTTGGCAAACGATGCTGGACAAGTTTTATGGGCGAAGCGCATTGGACACAATGCATGGCAATTTCCACAAGGAGGTATCCAACATGGAGAAAACCCTGAGCAGGCACTCTACCGTGAGCTGAGAGAAGAGGTCGGCTTACTGCCCGAACATGTCCAGATTATAGCGCAAACCAAAGGCTGGCTGCGTTATCGTTTGCCGCACCGGTACATTCGTACGGATTCAGATCCGGTGTGTATCGGCCAGAAACAAAAGTGGTTTTTACTCAAACTGACGGCGTCAGTACAGAACATTCAGCTTGATCTGTCTGATCCGCCCGAATTTGATCAATGGCAGTGGGTCAGTTACTGGTATCCGCTCGGTCAGGTCGTGAATTTTAAACGTGACGTATACCGCAAGGCCATGGTAGAACTGTGTCAGCAACTTCCCAAGGAAAAACCTTAAAAATTGCATAAATATGCAGATTTTTTAAGCAGTTATTGTTATAAATAAAGAAGATACCGGACCCTAAATCACGAAGGAGCAGCGCGAATGTCGAATATGCAACTGGAGACCCTAAGACGCATTGTTCAAGAGATCAATGCGTCAGCCAGTTTGCACGAATCGCTCGACATTATGGTCAATCAGGTGGCTCAGGCGATGCAGGTCGACGTTTGCTCCATTTATTTGCTGGATGAGCGTAACCAGCGCTATCTCTTGATGGCATCTAAGGGCCTAAAACCTGAAGCAGTGGGCCATGTATCCCTGCAAACTGGTGAAGGTCTGGTGGGGCTGGTCGGACAGCGCGAGGAAATCGTCAACCTCGACAATGCTCCGAAACATGAACGCTTCCTGTACCTGCCAGAAACCGGGGAAGAAATTTATAACTCTTTCCTTGGCGTTCCGGTCATGTACCGTCGTAAGGTCATGGGCGTTCTTGTGGTTCAGAATAAAGAACCTCAGGATTTCTCAGAAGCTGCTGAATCCTTCTTAGTGACGCTCTGTGCTCAGCTCTCTGGTGTAATTGCCCATGCCCATGCAGTCGGCAATATTGATGTGTTCCGCAAGCCCAGCAATCTCCCAGCTTACAAGACTTTTCAAGGTGTATCAGGTTCAGGTGGTATTGCCTTAGGTCGTGCTGTGATTCTTTACCCGCCTGCGGATCTGGGTGCTGTTCCGGATCGTGAAGCGGATGACATCAGCGAAGAACTTGCCCTGCTCGACAATGCGCTAAATTCCGTACGTGAGGAAATCCAGTCTCTTGATGACAAGATGCAGGATGCCCTCATGGCTGAGGAACGTGCCCTGTTCAGTGTGTTCCTGCGTATGCTGGATGAAAATGCCCTGCCGGCTGAAATCAAGGAACTGATTCGTGAGGGTCACTGGGCCCAAGGTGCGGTACGTATTGTCATTGAAAATCACGTGGCGCAGTTTGCCCAGATGGAAGATGACTATTTACGTGAACGCGTGGCTGACCTGAAAGATTTGGGCCGACGGATTCTGGCTAAATTACAGGAAGCTGACGAAAGTCACCGTGAACTGACCGATGAAAGCATTCTGATTGGCGAGGAAATCTCGACTGCAGCGCTAGTAGAATTACCCGTTGATAAAATTGCAGCGATTGTCACCACTGAAGGTGCCATGAACTCGCATATGGTGATTGTCGCGCGTGCACTTGCTATTCCAACCGTGGTCGGTGTGACTGAAATGCCGATCAATACCCTTGATGATGTGGAAATGATTGTCGATGCACATCAGGGTCGGGTATTTATCAATCCACCACGTCGTCTGCGTACCCGCTATAAAGAAATTCAGAAAGAAGAAGAACAGCTCGCCAAAGACCTGCGTCAGTATGAAACCAAGGATGCGATTACCCCAGATGGTGTGGCTGTACGCCTGTTTGTGAATACAGGCCTGATGATTGATGTGGTGCGTGGTGTCCAGCGCGGTGCCAAAGGTGTCGGTCTATACCGTTCTGAAATTCCGTTTATGCTGCGCGACCGCTTTCCGGGTGAAGAAGAACAGCGTGCCATTTACCGTCAGCAGCTTACTCATTTTGCCAACAAACCAGTGGTGATGCGTACCCTGGATATTGGTGCGGATAAAGACCTGCCCTACTTCTCGATTGAAGAAGAAAACTCGGCATTGGGCTGGCGCGGGATTCGTTTTACTCTCGATCATCCGGAAATTTTTTCTTCACAAATTCGTGCCATGCTCAAAGCCAGTATTGGTCTGAATAATCTGCATATCCTGCTGCCAATGGTGACCAGTGTCAGCGAAGTGGAAGAAGCACTTTACCTGCTTGAGCGTGACTGGGTAGCAGTACAGGAAGAAGAACAGGTCAAAATCACCAAGCCTAAAATCGGCATCATGGTAGAAGTGCCAAGCGTCCTGCATCAGATTGATGAATTTTCTGAATTTGTCGATTTCTTCTCGGTCGGTTCCAATGATTTGACCCAATATTTACTGGCAGTAGACCGAAATAATCCACGTGTCGCCAACGTCTATTCGCATTTGCACCCTGCCGTCTTGCGTGCCCTGACCCGTTTGGTACAGGACTGTCATCGTAATGAAAAACCGATCAGTATCTGTGGGGAAATGGCAGGTGATCCAATCTCGGCTGTGCTGCTGATGGCGATGGGCTTCAATACCCTGTCGATGAGTTCGAGTAATATTCTGCGGGTACGTAAGACGATTTGTCATGTGCCAATGCCGGATGCTCAGGACTTATTGGAACATGTGCTGAAACTGGATAATCCGCTGGTGGTAAAAAGCTGGATGGAACATTATTTCCGCACCCATAGCCTGGGAGATATGGTGAAGGGTGCGACCCGAATAGTGGGGACTTAAACTTCCCACTGATCCTCCTATAACAATAAAAAGAGGTAGTGATGGAATTTATTATTTTCGTATTAGTGGCTGCTGCTATCTGGCATTTTAGCCTTAAGGGCCGTGTAAACTCTCGCTCATTACGCCATCCAGCTAAGACCGCAATGACTAGATCACAGCGAGCAAAAGATACCATCCAATCTGCCGTGCCAACTCTTTATAAAAGTCAGCGCCCTAGTGTTCCCCCACTCATTGGGATCGAAATCACACCTTCTCAACGGCGACTGCTGGGACATACCGATCCTTCCGTTATAGCTTCCCCACTTCCTTCTAAAGCCATGGTCAGTTCCGCATTGGCTTTAGCAGCAGCACCTGCACTTATTGATTCTGTTTCAGACTCTAAAGGCAACCCGGCAATCTTCAATTCATTATTTGCAGAGCCTTCAGATAATTTTTTTGATGACTACGGACTCAATGCCTCATATTCAGATTCATTCCCGTCTTTTTCAAATTCATTGTCGTCTTTTGATAATGATGTCCATACTACAATTAATCCTGCAACAGGCTTACCGATGTTAGGCAATAGCAATCTTGATGTTGCTGGGAATCCGTATGGAAGTGATTTATCTTCTTTAGATAATTCCTGGTCTGACCCTTTCAGCTCTTCTTCCATGAATAGTTTTTCGGAGCATGACTCTTTTGGTTCCAGCTCTTCAAATGACTGGTAACTAAAAAATATAAGACATTAAAAAAGGGAGATAGTCATTTGAGTATCTCCCTTTTTTGTGCTTGCTATAGCCACGTTTTGCATCTTTTTTACGGTCTGTAAACACCTGGCTTTTGTTGACCTCATGCATGTGTTTGGCCACAAAGTTATGTATCACTGCTTCTGGCAGCTGCTTTTTCTTTGCCATTTTTTCACCTGTTTTTTAATTCAGCATCTGAATGATGCTGTGCATATATTGTACTCTATTGAACACATTTCAAGTGGTTTTCAATTTTTTTTGAGATTTTAAAGATTGGAGAATAGCTTTTAAAAAGAAGCTATTCTCCCCTTCTTTTTACTATGTTATGAAGATGGGTCTTGAGCTAAAGCCCGTTCCAATATTCCTTCTACATCAACCTGTTTGGCACTCATGATTCCCACCACTCGCCCATGAAACTCGCTGTACCGGGTCTGAATAAATGCATTAGAAATAAACTCAGGCGCATAACGCTTTAGCAATACAGCTTGGGCCAAAATGGTCAACCGGCTGACCAGACTGCGGCCCATAAATTGCAGTTCATCTGCAGGCTGCTGCAATAGTTTAAATAGCTCTTGCAGTTCCTGTTTCAGGATTTCATCCTGCATTGCAGTAGCAGCCAGATCCTGAAACAGTACTTCAATCGATTCTGGATCGCGACCCATGGCGCGCAGTACATCCAGGCACATAACATTGCCCGAACCTTCCCAAATGGTATTCACCGGCGCTTCTTTGAATATGCGCGCCATAATGCCATTATCCACATAGCCATTGCCGCCAAAGACTTCCATGGTTTCACCGGTCAGCTCTACGGCGCGTTTGCAGATCCAGAATTTGGAAGCTGGCGTCATAATCCGCTTCCAGGCCTGTGACAAGGCATCATCATTTTCATAACAGGAAGCCAGATAAAAACTCAACTGCATCGCCGCTTCTGTTTCCAGCGCCAGATCAACCAGCACCGCCTGCATTAACGGCTGTTCTGCCAAATGCTTGCCAAAAGCCTTACGCTGTCGGGTATAGGCCAGACATTGCACCAGCGCCTGACGTAACATCGCAGTACTGCCAACCGAACAGGTCAGACGGGTGTAATTCGCCATTTCAATAATGGTTGGGATACCCCGTCCTGCTTCACCGATCATGATGCCCCAAGCCTGCTGAAACTCGACTTCCGAACTGGAATTGCTACGATTCCCAACCTTGTCTTTGAGGCGCTGGACATGAATATTATTCTTGGTTCCATCTTCACGCCAGCGCGGCACAAAGAAACAAGCTAAACCATCCTGTTCAGTTTTCGCCACGACCAGATGGGCATCACACATCGGTGCCGAAAAAAACCATTTATGTCCAGTCAGCAAATAAGCCTGTCCTCGACCTGATTCGCCGATGGGTACGGCAAGGGTTTCATTGGCGCGTACATCGGAACCGCCTTGCTTTTCGGTCATGCCCATACCGAGCCAGATTGATTTTTTTTGGGCAATCGGCAGGTCACGTTCATCGTATTCGGTAGATAGCAATTTATCACCTATTTTGGCCCAAAGTTCCGGTTCACGCTGGATCAAGGGAATACTGCCGAGGGTCATCGAAGTTGGACACAGACTGCCACATTCAACCTGTCCGCTTAAGTAAAAACGCGCTGCCCAGTCGACCCATTTAGATTTTGATTCAGCCTGATTAAAAGGATGTGCATGACTATCAAACTGACGATTGATACGCATCCATTGATGCCATGCAGGATGAAATTCAATGTAATCACGACGGCGACCGCAGGCATCGAAGGCATGTAAAATGGGCGTGTGCCTGTTTGCCAGATCGGCATATTCATAATATTCCGATGAACCGACGACCTGTCCCATTTCAGTCAGAATAGCCTGATCCTGACAGTCATTTTTCTGCAAAATTTCCTGCAAAATGGTGTCAGTTGCAAACAGATTGTAGTCCTGCTTTTCATCAAACTGGTTGCTGATCTGATGGGTCATCCATGTGTTCATCATCTATTCCTTGATCTTCATTTTTGTTGTGTGGTTTTCAGTTCAGTATAGAGAAAAAGCTGCGAATACCTATGAAGTTTTCAGTAAAACGGCCTATTTTCCATGACTGGTTATTCTATGACTTGATCACTCCTAAACTTCAGACAATAAAAAACCGGCCCAATGACCGGTTTCCTATTTCAAGATTGATTAATTATCTCTTTACATCAAAACGGTCTGCATTCATGACTTTGACCCATGCCTTGACGAAGTCACGCACGAATTTTTCTTTATTGTCATCCTGCGCATACACTTCTGCATAAGAACGCAGAATCGAATTTGAACCGAATACCAAGTCCACACGTGTTGCCGTCCATTTCTCAGCACCTGTTGCGCGCTCAACAATGCTGTATGAGTTCTTGCCTGTTGGCTTCCAGTTGTAGGCCATGTCAGTCAAGTTCACGAAGAAGTCATTGCTGAGGACTCCAACGTTATCGGTGAATACACCCTCTTTCGCGCCGCCGTAGTTCGCACCAAGTACGCGTAAACCGCCAACCAGCACAACCATTTCAGGTGCAGTTAAACCCAGCAATTGTGCACGGTCTAACAACATCTCTTCAGGCTGAACTGCAAAGTCCTGCTTCACGAAGTTGCGAAAACCATCTGCTTTCGGCTCGAAATCTTCAAACGAATAGGCATCGGTTTGTTCTTGAGTGGCATCCCCTCGCCCTGCAAGGAATGGAACATTCACATCAACCCCGGCTGCATGTGCTGCCTGTTCAACTGCTGCTGTACCACCGAGTACAATAAGATCTGCAATGCTGACTTTCTTGGTAAAACCAGCTTGAATTTCTTCAAGTTTGGCCAAGACTTTTTGCAGGCGTGCAGGTTCATTTGCAACCCAGTCCTTTTGCGGTGCCAGACGGATACGCGCACCATTAGCGCCGCCACGGAAGTCAGAACCACGGAAGGTACGGGCGCTGTCCCATGCAGTTGCAATCAGTTCAGCAGACGTTAAACCACTGCTTAAAAGTTTTGCCTTCAAGTCTGCCACTTCAGCATCAGTCAAAGTGTAATCTACAGCTGGAATTGGGTCTTGCCAGATTAAATCCTCAGCAGGAACATCAGCACCTAAATAACGGGATTTTGGCCCCATATCACGATGCGTCAATTTGAACCAGCCGCGAGCAAAGGCATCTGCCAATTTGTCTGGATTTCTATAGAAATCTTCCGCAATTTTGCGGTATTCAGGGTCAAATTTCAGTGCCATATCGGCATCTGTCATCATCGGGTTACGGCGAACATTCGGATTATGTGCATCAACAGGCTTGTCTTCCTCTTTGATGTTAATCGGTTCCCATTGTTTTGCACCCGCAGGACTTAAGGTTTTTTCCCACTCATAGGTGAACAATAAGTAAAGGAATTCGTTATCCCATCGGGTTGGATGCGTGGTCCAGGCACCTTCCAGACCACTGACCATGGTATTTGCACCGTTACCCGTACCCTCAGAGTTGTGCCAGCCTAGACCCTGGAATTCAACATCTGCGCCTTCAACATCGGCACCCAGATTTTCCGCCTTACCATTACCGTGCGCTTTACCTACAGTATGACCACCGACAGTTAAAGCCACAGTTTCTTCGTCATTCATCCCCATACGGTCAAAAGTGACACGCATATCTTGTGCCGTGCGTAACGGGTCTTGAATACCATCTACACCTTCAGGGTTGACGTAGATCAAGCCCATTTGCACTGCAGCAAGCGGATTTTCCAGGGTTGAACGATCAGCATCGCTTTCGTAACGGTTTTTGGTTGGCGCAAGCCATTCTTTCTCTTCACCCCAGTAAATATCTTTTTCTGGTGCCCAGATATCGGTACGACCACCACCAAAACCGAAAGTTTTCAAGCCGGCAACGTCATAAGCGACTGTACCAGCCAAGACGATTAAATCACCCCAAGAAATTTTGTTGCCGTATTTGCGTTTAATCGGCCAAAGCAGACGACGGCCTTTATCAGTGTTGACGTTATCCGGCCAGCTATTCAACGGTGCAAAACGCTGGTTACCGGTATTTGCACCGCCACGACCATCTTGCTTACGGTAAGAACCGGCCAAGTGCCATGCAGTACGTACGAACATACCAATATAGCTGCCATAATCCGATGGCCACCAGTCCTGGCTGCTGTTGATGAGTTCGCGTAGATCTTGCTTCACCGCTTCCAGATCCAATGAGTTAAATGCTGCTGCATAGTCAAAGTCTGGATCCATCGGATTGGTTTTTTTATCGTGTTGGGAAAGAATATCGAGATTAAGCGCATTCGGCCACCAGTCTGAATTCTGCGTTCCTGTAGAACTTGTGTGACCGCCGGCTTGATGGAATGGGCAACCTGATGCTTGCAAATCTTGTGTCATTTTGTAGCTCCAAGACTTTATAAAGTCTGTTTGATCTGAACTGTCTAAATATTTTATTTACCTCAACATAACCTTTTTATATGACAAGCTAAAGCAGGTTTTACGAATACAAACAATCGTTTTCCTCTATTTAAAAGCTTGTAAATTCATTCATTATTTATTTTTTGCTATTTTCCAGGGAAATTGCAGAGAACTGGTGAGTTGGTGAAAATCAAGTCAGTTTTGAGATTACTTCTGCTATTCGACTAAAGTTCTAGAAGGTAGATGTAAAAAAGTACTTCAGCAACAAATGAATCTATTCATTGGGTACGTTCCAGCCAAACGGCCTGAGTTTTCGGTTTCTCAAACAGGGAAATCATTTCCGGCTGGATCTATTCGATTTTTCATTTTATCTATTTGCATCTGAATAAACTGCCAGCATAAATTGTTTATCGTTTTGTTTTTCTCATTTTTGCCCAGAATTTTCCTACCTCTAATTATCACTACCTCTACTGACCAGCCTATTTCTTTACTGAAACTGCGGGAACAATCAGTAGGTACCTCTCATCATTTCCTGAATAACATACAGCGCCTGAGGACCCGTCAGCAGATTATTGCTTACAATGATTTCAGCAGGTGAATTGTTCCATGTGGAACATCAGCAGCAAATTTTGAGTTTAAGGGCATTGCTGAACAAAGCTGGAAATACTGTTTATTGCACCTGATGCCTTCAGAAAAAGGGATTGGCTAGTCATCCCTACCTAGTTCAACATCTAAGACTAAAAAACAAAAAAGGAAGCACGAGCTTCCTTTTTAAATATTTGATTTTAATTTGAATAGTACAGCTTAGGATTTAGAAAAATACTGCTCGCGCCATTCTTTCCAGAAGTACATGATAATACCGAACATTACAATCACAATACCGACAAAGGCATTCGAACTGATGTGCTCACTGTTTAAAGTCGCGCCTAACACCAATGCAATCACAGGGGTCATGACATTACTCAAAGACACCGTGGACGCCGCCAAACGTCGAATGAGCCAGAAGTAACACAGCATCGCCACGATAGACGATAAAATCATGGTAAATACAAAACCAATGATCGCATTCGTGCTTGGTATTTGAGTCGGGAAATGTTGCCAAATAAATGGAATCAACACCAAAGAGCCAAGGGCTGAGACCAGCAGTGAACCTGTTGCTTGTGACATCGGTTTCAATGGTGCATTGATTTGCTTGACCCAGAAAATGGAACTGATGTACGAGATCATACTGATGATCATCAGCACCACACCCCAAGGATTGACATTGGTTTCAGCAGAGTCAGCAAATACAAAGGTTAAGCCGCCCACCGCCACTGCCATGCCGAGCCATTGTAACCACACCAATTTATGGGTTTTTAAAATCACATGCCCGATTAAACCTGCGATCAATGGGGACAATCCAAAAATGAGTGCCATCAAACCAGAAGTTAAGTAATTGGCCGCCAGATAGATAAATAGCTGTGCACCAATCAAGTTAAGGCTCCCCGCCAAATAACTTTTCATGGATGCTGTATCAAATGGCAATGGATTACGCATCAGCTTAAGTAAAGCCAATGCAATAATCGATGCACCAAAATAGCGGATGATCAGCACCCACATTGGGTGGACTTCAGCAACACTCCAAACAATGGCCAACGGTGTTGCCGCCCAAATGAGTACGAGCAAGGCATAAATGCTGGCTGTGACAATCATGGGAGATGAGTTTGAATTCATATACAACTCAATTAAATTTAAAAATAATAATTGAAGGCATCTTTGCTCAAACCCATCATGAAAATAAGTGTGGCGACATGGATGTCGCAGCGGAACTGGGATATAGGGACATATCCTCAGTTGCGCAAAAGATTTTTGTTACTTTTCATCTTTGAAAAGTAAAGTATCCCCTACGCAAAACCCATCCAAATCCATCATACAAAGTTCGGGGTGTTCATCAACGCCTAAAATAAGCATAAAAAAGCAGACCTAGGTTGCCCGAGGTCTGCCCTTTTGTAAACCGCTCAGAACGACAACGTCACTTCACAAGCTTACGAAGATCTTGGCTAAGATCTAAATATTTGTCTGCTTCAAATGCAGCTTGCTTGCTAATCAACTTTTTAAGATGACGCATTTCTTTCGCTGCATTAACCGTGATACCACCCACGATCACACCGTCAGTCACACCAAACAATACGAATGATGAATCTGCACGAAGTTCAGGATTGATTTCACCACGTGCCACCCACTCTGCTGCAGCCATGTCGCCCACGAACTGGTAGTTAATATCCAATTGGTCAGTCCAGAACCAAGCTGGGTTTGCAACTGGATGCTCAACACCCATTACATGACGAGCGAAGATACCTGCTTGAAGGTTGGCATTTTCCCAAGTCTCAACACGGCGGTGATTACCACAATCACGCAATTGAGTTGCAACATCACCTGCTGCATAAATGTCAGCATTTGAAGTTTGGCAGTTTTCGTTCACTTTAATCGCAAGATCAACATCTAGACCCGCTTCAACTGCAAGTTGAGCATTTGGCACAATACCAATACCGTAAACCACTGCATCTGCACGAAGTTCTTCGCCGTCACCTAAAGTCACAACAATTTCTTCGCCATCTAATTTGCAATCCGCAATTGATGTTGAAAGACGTACATCAACACCCGCAAGACGTTGTTGAGCCAACAAGAATTCGCTCAATACGCGCGGCGATGAACGACCCATCACCATTGGACCCATTTCGATCACAGTCACGTCGCACTCTTTAAAACGTGCAGATGATGCAAGTTCAAGACCGATCACACCACCACCAATTAAGATGATACGACGACCCGGCTGAAGTACAGGCACAAGTGCTTGCGAATCTTCAAGGTTACGTAGTGTATAAACGTGTTTACCCAACGCATCAAAGTTTGGTAAACGACGTGCAGCACCACCTGTTGCAAGAAGCAACTTGTCATAAGCAACAACGTCACCATTTTGAAGTTCAACCGTTTTCGCAGCCGCATTGATTTTCGCAACGCCATTTCCACGAATCGTTTCAACACCAAGTTCTGCCAGTTTTTCTTCTGACAAAATTTCAATCTTGGTTTCTTCAGGTTTTAAAATCACGTCTTTAGACAGCGGTGGACGCTCATAAGGTAGATGCGTTTCATCACCAATCAGAATGATTTTACCTTCGTATTTGTTACCACGAAGTTCTAAAATTGCACTCGCGCCAGCTTGGCCAGCACCTACAATTACGATGGTTTCGATGTTGCTCATGTCATTAACCTTTTAAATCTGCAGATACGATACCGAAGCCCGCAATCCACTCGCTGATGTCTTCATAGCAATGTGTTGTCATGTCGTATGCGCCCACTTCATCAAGTGCAGCAAATGCTGCCATCCATGAACGTACTTCTTGACCACCACGGCCACCGTCACGACGAATTTCAGCTTCTGTCATCGCTTCCATTGCAGCGAAATCAGCATTTTTGAATTTCTCAAGCAATGCGATATCCCACTCAGGACTTAAGGGTACAGCAACAGAGGTATCACCTGCGGCGAGCTTTTGACCAACTGCAATGACTTTCGCTTGACGCGCTTCACGTGCTTCAGGCGTTGGGTTACGACCTGCAATCAGGAATTCTTCAACTTCAGGAGGCACTGAACCCATTTGTGGTGTAGGTGGATCATGTGAAAGACCGCCTGTACCTAAAACAAGAACACGCTCATTTTCAAGGTTTAAAGATTTAATGTATTGACCTACTGCACGGCCCAAAGCAATCGTACGCTTTGTTGTTGGCATAGGTGCAGCAGCGCCATTAATAAATACTGGGATCGTTGGGTAGCGATCGAGTTGACCGTCACACAAGAAATGTAATGGCTGAGTCACACCATGATCCGCTTGCATACGGTATGAGTACGCAACGTCTACACCTTCATCTAAAACACGACGAACCATCGCCAATGCTTTGTCTTCAGGGACATCAATATGGTCATTGTCTTTGCCATAATTCCAATCCCCTGCTGCTTTGGCACGAATACCCACGCAGAAACTTGGCATTAAGTCATAGAAGAAACCATTGAAATGGTCTGGACCAAACGTGATGATCAAAGTTGGGTCGTAAGCTTTTACTTCCGCAGACAATGTTTCAAACGCAGCACGAACTTTCTGTTCTTGTGCCTGGTCTTGCGGTGTAGCAAATTCCATTAAAGGACTGTGCGATGCACAAATAAGTTTAACGGCCATGAGAGACTCCTTAAAAGGAAGGCAGCCAAGAACAGGCTGCCGGTAAGTCCATTTGAATTAGACTAGATTTTATTCGTCAAAGAAACCTGCACGTGGTTGACGTAAACCACGAATACCCAGACCACATTCAGCGTTAATTAAAACACCAGTCAAAGGACGGTTGTTTTGACGAGATGCCAAGAGCACGTATGAACCTGTCATGTCTTCCGGTTCAGGCAAGAAGTTCAGTGGCATACCACGTGCGATTTTCTCAGGGTCACGTGCATCGAGCAGACCAAGATTTTCCTGACCTAATGATGCCGCACCCTTGATATTCACATTCATACCTGACGGCGCAACAGCGTTCACTCGTACTTTAGGCGCAAGCTCGTAAGCCAGTTCTTTCATAATGCCTACACCAGCATGTTTTGATGCAGTGTAAACTGGACCGCCACCTGCAGAGTAAAGTGCAGAGTTAGACAGTGTGAAAATGATTGAACCTTCAGATTTCACGAGTTCATCAAGAGCAGCTTTAGCACCAAGAATTAAAGACTTGGTGTTAATGCCCATGATTTCATCGAACGCTTTTTCAAGCTGTTCACCTGAAGTATTGACGATATCGGCATAGTGATCCCAGATACCGGCATTACCTACGAAGCAATCGAGTTTGCCATAACGTTCTACAGTTGCCTGAACTGCACGAACGTTATCTTCATAGTTGGCCACATCACCTGCGATCGCAAGCACGCGGTCACCAAAATGTTCTTTCAATGCATCAACTTTAGACTGTGAACGTTGAAGAACGGCAACTTGTGCCCCTTCCTCAAGGAAACGTTCGACCAGCGCCCAGCCTAAGCCTGAACCACCACCCGTGATCAGTGCAACTTCGCCTTGTAGCCAACCCATGATTACTCTCCTGCCATCTCTACAAATAACTGACCATCTTCAACAATCACCGGGAAAGTCTGGATTGGATCAGTTGCTGGTAAACATAATGCTTGACCAGTTTTTAAACAAAAACGAGCTGAGTGAAGTGGACATTCAACTGTGCCGTCGTCTTCAAGGTAACCTTCTGACATAGAAGCGTTACCATGTGAACAACGGTCGTTCATTGCGAAGAACTCACCACCATTGTTGAAGACTGCAAGCGCTTCGATACCGTTTACGCCGCAATCTACTTTCAATGCTTCGCCTTCGTCTAATTCGTCAACTTGGCAAACAAAAATCTTATTCATTAGAAGAACACACTCAGGTTATGTGAGTTATAAGTCACCTGATCAAGGGTAATCTTACGGTTGAAGATCTGGAAACCTTGAGCAGTATCGACTTTGCGGATCTTGTCGTGACGCTTACCACAATAGATCGTTACATCTTTCTCTTTCTGTGTGCGGTACAACAAGTACGTAACGTAAACGTCGTATTCGCCTTCAACTTCAGTCGCTTCAACAATAATGTTTGAAACCATGTGAGTGGTGCGTGAAGGAGGTTCTTCAGCCCAAGCCATACCTGTCTCAAGACGGGCAACACGGCGTTCCAACAAATCTTTGGTATCGTTAAATACCCAAGTTGTTGGTGGCTCGATCGAACGGCGACGGTCACGCGTTTGAGCGTTCGGTGTAGTACGCAAGGTATAAGAAATATCTTCTGCCAATACGTCTAACCATTCGCGGAATTTCCAGTCGTCAAGCAATTTAGCTTCACGATAGAGGAACTGACTAATTTGATGTTGAAGTTCTAAACTGATCTGACTCATTTCATAAGCTCCTTCTCGTATTCGTCAGCTGCTTTTTCCACGTCTTCCCATTTTTCATGGATTAACAAATCTGCCCAGCGACGGTACATACCGCGTGCTGCAGTCTCAGAGAAAATGTAGTTGGTGATACCCGGGATACCATCTTCACGTTTTTTCTCGTTACCTTTACCCATTTCCATAATCAACTGGTTTTTACGCGCTTTGTAACCACGTAAAACTTTTTGGATTTCGATCCAGTTTTCAGAGTCATCTTGCTCCAGGAAACCGGCAGGACCGAAGGCACGTGTTGCAGAACGTTCGAATGCTTCTTTCACTTCTTGTGATGCTTCAGCGTCTGCGATACAGAATGCCCAAACTTCAGTTTTGTTTGGACCACGTGGGTGCCATACGCGAAGTGTTGCTGTACCGTTCAACCAAGACAATGTCGGGAACATGGTGTTGTGACCTGCAAGACGCAGTGCACGAACTTCACCCAGACGTTCTTTCACTTCTTCATAAGTTTCGCGGAAATAGTTTGCTACTTCACCGTCAACCCAAACGTTAGCATCTGGTTTTTCTGTAAAGAAGAAGCCTGAACCATGACCGCGTGAACCGTACTGGACCGCGTCTTTAGCCGTTTCCCAAACTGGACGGGCTGTTTGTGCAGCACCTAATTTTTTAGAGCCTTCATCATCTGGTTTCGCGCCCAATACTTGAATCGCAGATGCGTGAGAGAACAATGCGTGATATTGGTCAGATGCAAACTGTTCAGCTGCAAATTTCCAGTTACACTCGATTTCCCACTTGTGTACACCACCGATGATTTCAGTACCACCTGGACGACGGTCTAATACGCCATCTAGGTACCAAGCGATATCACCCATGTATTCTTCCAGATCTGGAGTAGTTTCATCCCAGCACCCGAAGATTAAGCCCTTGTATGATTTAACACGGTTAACTTCAACCAGACCCCATTGCTCTTTGCAAGCACCGTGCGGGAAAGCACGCTCTTCAAGCGGGATGTCTTTTAAAGAACCGTCAATACCGTAAGACCAGCCGTGGTATGGGCAAGTGAATGCACGGGTATTACCACAGTCTGCGAAGCTCACACGCATAGAGCGGTGACGGCATTGGTTTAAGAATGCTTTGATTGAACCGTCTTTTTGACGTGCCACAATAATCGGATCTTCACCCATATAGGTATTGAAGAAGTCACCAGCCTTAGGAATCTGGCTTTCATGGCAAAGGAATAACCAGGTACGACCAAACACGCGTTCAAGTTCTAATTCGTATAGATCTGGATCTGTATAGATAGATGGCGAGATACGTCCATTTTGTGCATCGACTAAAGCGTCGATTTCGCGCACATCAATTTTTCCACTCATGAAAAGCTCTCCTGTGACCAGTAACGGCACAAAGTAAATAGACTCAACTTTTCGACGATGATGGATTTTTGAGTGGATTTGCGGAAATATTTTTTTTGTTTTGATTAATAGATTTCACCAATTACTGACTTGGCGATACTCTCCATTAAAACATTTTTTTTATGACACATTCATTTACTTGGTGAATGGTAAAATAAGCTTCACCATATAGTTGCTTATGCACTATACTGCTTGAAAATTATAGTAATACATTTTTTGGATTACTCGGCGGGCTAGTTTTATGGAATTACGACATCTTCGTTACTTTATTACCGTTGCTGAAGAACTGAACTTTAGCAAGGCGGCACTCAAGCTTTATACCGCACAACCCTCTTTAAGTCAGCAAATCAAAGACCTAGAGGAAGATGTGGGCGTAAAGCTACTCAACCGTACTAAGCGTAAAGTCGAACTCACCGAGGAAGGCGCAGTATTCCTTGAACAGGCTCGCCTGACGCTGGCTCAAGCAGATAAGGCGGTTGCTATGGCACGCCAGGTATCACAGGCTAAACAGCAGATGCTCCGCATTAGCTTTGTTCCTGTGGCAGAAATGAAAATCTTCCCTTACGTCCTGCCAAACTTACGTGTTCAAAATCCTGATCTCAAAATTGAGTTGCTGAGCTTAAATAACACTGAGCAAATGAAGCTACTCAAAAAAGGTGAACTCGATATTACCTTTACTCGCCACAATTTTAACAGCGATGAAATTGAAAGCCAGTTTGTACTACGTGAGCCTTTACTGTTCTTGCTTCCTAAAGATCACCCACTTGCGAAACACGAACGAATCCCTGTTAAAGCACTGAATGGTATTGATTTTATTATTCCATCAGCTGAGCAATCTTTAACATTACATAATAGTATTATGGATTTCGCTCGTAGCAATAACATCGAATTTAATATTGTGCAAAAAGCCGATAATATTTTATTTAACATTAACTCGATCGGGATGGGTTTGGGTTGTACCATTCTACCCGGCTATATCGCGCCACTGACCATGAACAATACGGTGATTCGCCCATTAGACGTTGAGCTACCTTATCTGGATCTGTATGTCAGCTACCGAAAAGATGGCAACTCGGTTGCGGTGAAAAAATTCCTTGAATTACTGACACGTGTATTCTATCTCGATATTAATCGCGATCAGTAACAATAAGCCTTTCGCTTAATCCCGACGCGCTCACTGACAAGATCAGGGGCGCGTTTTTTTATTTCCCCAAATTCAAATGTATGTTTTCCAATCAAACAAAATCATCCGTATTTAACGTTTTAACCTATATTTCAGCCAGCTGTTGTATTAAAAAAACCTATCAAAAGTGTAAAATTGATCATTTAATATTCCATTCACCCCCTGCTTTTACAACTTAAGTCTAATGCGGTTTTAAGGGTTCGGAAAAAGAATTTAGACACCAAAGATATTGTGCAAATTATGTTTAAATCTAAATCAGCTATTAATGAGAATCACAATCATTGAATACAGTTGAGACAATCTTTTTAGGTATAAAAAAGGATGACCGAAGTCACCCCTTTTTTAGACGCTCAAAATTATTTTACGCCGTGTACAGCTAGATAGTTTTTGATCACAGTGTTGAACTCATCTGCTTTTTCAACTTGAGACCAGTGACCACATTGGCTGAAAATGTGTGCATCAGCATTTGGAACAATGTTCAAAATATCCCAAGTACGTGACACAGGAATTACCACGTCTTGCGTACCGTGAATCAACAATACTGGCACAGTAATTTCTTTCATTTTTTCGAAGTCTAACGGGAATTCGAAACGGTCACGGTCACGTGCGCCAACAACGTCCATTAAACGGTCAGATGCATAATCGTTTGCAGCTGAATCAAAACGCACTTTAACCAATTCGTCAGTGATCAAATCTTTATTCACAACGAACATAGAAAGTGTCTTACGAATACCTTCTTCAGTTAAAACAGGATTAGCATGTGCTTTAAGTGCAGCAGTTTGTTTCGCACCACCAGTACCCATAGATACGATACCCAAAACACGCTCTGGATAATCAAGTGCCAATTGGAATGCCAACCAACCACCAAGTGAGTTACCTACTAACCATGTTTTTTCGATGCCAAGCGCATCTAAAGTACGGATCGCGTGGTCTACCCATGCACGAATACCGTAAGCAGTACCTGGCGCAACAACAGTTTGGCCATAACCAATCGTGTCAATTGCGATACAACGTGCTTGCTCACCAATTGCAGGCAGGTTCAACCACCAGTTTGCAGCAGCAGATACGCCAGTACCAGAACCATGAAGGAATAGAATTGGTGTACCTTCACCAATTTCGTGGTAGTGAGTTAACTCACCTTCTGCAGTTTCAATCCATTTGTCTTCTAAGCCAAAGAATGGATCTGTTTTATATTCAGGGATTTGAACAGTGCTCATGTTGATTCCTCTATACAGTCTTTAGCTTGCGCGTCCATCTACAGTGAGAAGCTGACGTCAAGTTGACTCTTTAAAAATGACTTTTTACAGCTTTATATTAACCGCTTAGCACAGGTCAACTGATACAAAATTACGATTGCGTACTAGAAAAAAAATATAATTTAAGTATTTGTTATTTATAGTTTTATTATTTTTAACCTATAAACCATTTCAAGATTTATACAGTCCACTTACATAAAAAAGAGCGGTGTTGATACACCGCTCTTTTAGAGTCTCAATTTTAGAATTTATACGTATATGTGGTTGCCACACGGTGTTCTTGAAGATCGTTACCAAAGTTATAATTGGTATCAATGAACATGTAATTGAAGCCTAAACCTTTGAGCTTACCTTCAGGTACCACATAGTTCACGATCACATTGTTCTCATTCTCTTTACCTTCGGCAATTGCATTACCTGCCTTATCCTTCAATCCATGAATATTATCACCACGGAAATGGCGTACTGTTGCAGTTAAGCCAGGCACCCCTGCATCAGCAAAGTTATAGGTATAACCTAGGCTCCACGAACGCTCATCTTTACGAATGAAACTTGCCACCGACCAGTTGTCTAGATAAGGCTGTGGCACCCATCCACCCAACGTTGGGAACATACCTGCCCCGCCCATATCACCAAACATTTGCTGGTAACCTAGCTGTACCGTATGCATACCATTGTTGATTTTTGCGCCAGCAGATACTGCCTGGTTGTCGATGTTGCCATATAATTTGTCGCCAGATTCGCTGTTGTCAAAATAGCGGACATGCGTATCGAGCTTGGTTTTTTCAGCCAAAGTCGTTTTGTAGTTTACAGCTGCATAGTGTTGTTGGTAGATGTTGGTAACATCGGCATACCAGTAACTACCTCCAATTTTTGGTGTGAATTGATGGTCGATTCCAACAATATACATACCGTCATCAGTTGATAGGCCAGCAGCTTCAGCTTTGGCAAAATCATTTTGCGGGAAAAGAGTTAAATCCTGATACTGATTGTCATAACGGGCATTGATGCCATCGATATACGCTAAAGTCAGTTTAGTGTCTTTAATGTCCTTAGACTCTAACCATGCACCACTATAAGTAGTCAGTAGTTGACGAGATGGATCGAAGAACAATACAGGTGACATTGGTAAAAGATCACCAACCTTCAACTCAGTTTCAGATACTTTAACTTTTAAGGTTGCACCCAACTTGGCATTATCACGCTCAGTCTTCTTATCTTTGTTGCTATATGGCATGTGAATATCATTCACATTATCAGGAGATTTCAAACCTACAGCATATTGTGCTAATAGATCAGCCCCTACCTGAACCCCACCACCAATATCGTGATAACCAGACTTAGCATCTAAAGTTACAGCTTGAGTCCAGTTACCATAGTTTTTTTCAGATTCATTATCATAATTACGTTCTAAATAAAAATTCTTAAATTTTAATTGAACATTACTATCGTCAATAAAATCAGCTTGAGCAGCTGTTGTTCCTAAAGTCGCTGTTGCAGCAATGATTGCTATCCATAAATTATGACGACGCATTTTCTTTGTCCTTAACCAACATAAGAAGTGATGGCTGCATCATGCTCAACAACGTATTTATTTAAAATCCGACCACAGTATTAACTTTTTGACCTCAATTATTTTTCTGGATTTATTTGGATATATTTGCCATTTCTTTAATATTTTTAAAATCTTAGATATTTTTTATTATTTTACTAAACAATGAAAATAACTCCTTGTTCTATATTTTAAATTAAAGATTAAAAAAAATATAAACCCTTGAAATCCTATTTTTTAATCGTTTTTACGTTTAAGACTTTTTATAATACTCAAAAACTATAAGTTGCATTTATAAAAAATATTATTGTTATTTAATTCCAAAGCTTTCTTTTTCAGTTCAAAGATTTATGAATAAACAGCGTAAATCAGTTATGCGTAGATTCAGTGATTATTTTGTTACTTTAATATTTTTAAATTTTCAAAATAAAAAAGCGCCCTTTCGGACGCTTTTTTAAAACTTACGTTTTAACAATTAAGCTTGAAGCTCACGCGCTTTCGCCATTGTTAATGCCAAATCTTCGATCATGTCTTCTTGACCGCCAACCGTACCACGGCGACCCAGTTCCATCAGGATTTCACGCGCAGATACGCCATATTTCGCTTCAGCACGTTTCGCGAATAATAGGAATGAAGAGTAAACACCTGCATAACCTAAAGTTGCCGCATCACGGTCTGCACGGATCTGATGTGTCATCATTGGAATGATCAGATCTTCCGCAACGTCTTGGACTTTAAACAAGTCTACACCTGTTTCAAGTTGCATACGGTTAGCAACCGCCACAAACAATTCAAGTGGCGTGTTACCCGCACCAGCACCAAGACCAGCAGATGCCAAGTCAACACGGGTCGCACCTGCTTGTACTGCAGAAACAGAGTTCGCAACACCCATGCCTAGGTTGTGGTGACCGTGGAAACCGATTTCGATATCAGAACCAAGGTTTTCACGTAAAAGTGCAACGCGATCAGTCACGTCTTGTGGCAGCATGTAACCTGCAGAGTCAGTCACATACACACAGTTTGCACCGTATGACACCATTTTTTGTGCTTCTTCAAGCAATTTTTCTGGAGAAGCCATGTGCGCCATCATCAAGAAGCCCACAGTGTCCATACCCAATTTACGTGCAGCAGTAATATGCTGTTCAGATACATCTGCTTCAGTTGAGTGTGTTGCAACACGAATCGTTGATACACCAACCTCATGTGCCATTTTCAAATGATCAACCGTACCAATACCAGGAAGTAAAAGTGCAGATACTTTTGCTTGTTTAAGGTTTGGAATAACAGCTGTCAGGTATTCTTCATCAGTTGCTGCTGCAAAACCGTAGTTTACAGAGTTACCGCCAAGACCATCACCATGAGTCACTTCGATTAACGGTACACCCGCGTCATCAAGTGCAGTTGCAATCGCAACCATTTGCTCAGGTGTAGTTTGATGGCGCATTGGATGCATACCATCACGTAAAGTCATATCATTAATAATAATTTTAGACATGTGGTAACTCCTTAAGCTTCAGCTGCGTTTAAAACACGTTCTGCAAACATTTCTGCTGTACGTGCAGCTGCCGCAGTCATAATGTCTAGGTTACCTGCATATTTAGGCAAGAAGTCACCCAAACCTTCTACTTCTAGGAAGATAGAAACACGGTTACCATCAAATACTGGACCATTCACAAGTTTGTAACCTGGTACATATTTTTGAACTTCTTTGATCATCGCGTGAACAGATTCAGTAATCGCTGCTTGATCCGGCTCACCTTCAACTAGACAGTGAACAGTATCACGCATCATTAACGGTGGCTCAGCCGGGTTAATAATGATGATTGCTTTACCTTGTTTCGCGCCACCCACTTGTTCAATTGCGCCTGCAGTTGTACGTGTGAATTCGTCGATGTTTTTACGTGTACCTGGACCAACTGATTTAGTCGATACCGTTGCAATGATTTCGCCATATTCAACTGGTTGAACACGTGAAATTGCAGCCACCATAGGAATAGTCGCTTGACCACCACATGTCACCATGTTTACGTTTGGTACTTCACCTTGTTCAAGCAAAGCTTCAAGGTTTACAGGCGGTACGCAGAATGGACCAATTGCAGCAGGTGTTAAATCAATCATTAACACGCCAAGTTCATTTAACTTACGGCTGTTTTCTGCGTGAACGTATGCAGAAGTTGCATCGAATGCAATTTTGATGTCATCTTCGATTACGTGAGGAAGAAGACCATCTACACCTTCAGCAGTGGTTTTTAAACCCATTTTTGCTGCACGAGCAAGACCTTCAGACGTTGGGTCAATACCCACCATCCATACTGGCTCTAACCATTCGCTACGTTGCAATTTGTATAGCAAATCAGTACCGATGTTACCTGGACCGATCATTGCACATTTAATCTTTTTCATGAATGTACTCTCTTTGAATCTGGGATTATTCAGCAGCGAAAGCAGCTGTTACAGAACCGAAGCCTTCAATTTCAACTTTGAATTCATCGCCTGGGTTTGCCACAACCATTGGACCTAGCGCACCTGTTAAAATGATGTCGCCTGCAAGCAATGGACGACCACGGCGTACCATTTCATCTGCAAGCCAAACCGCAGCATTCATCGGGTTTGCTAGACATGCTTTACCCACACCTTGAGACACAACTTCTTCACCGCGTGTCATGACCATTTTGCAGTTCACAAGATCAAGGTTTTCAAGTTTTACAGGTTGAGAACCTAAAACGAATGCAGCTGAAGATGCGTTATCTGCAACTGTGTCGATCAAGCTGATTTTCCAGTTTTCGATACGGCTATCGACCACTTCTACTGCAGGAAGTGCATAGTCAGTTGCACTGATAATGTCTGCATAAGTGTGTTTTTCTTTGGTCAAATCTTGTTTGATCACAAATGCAATTTCAGCTTCAACTTTCGGTTGAATGAGTAAACCTGCTGGAATCGCTTCACCGTCGCCATACGCCATATCAGCAAACAACATACCGAAGTCAGGCTGATCTACGCCAAGCTGTGCTTGAACAACTTTAGATGTCAAACCAATTTTACGGCCAACCAAACGGCGACCTTCAGACAATGCACGCTCTGTGTTCACTTCTTGAACGGCATAAGCGATATCTACGTCAGCACTTTCACCACCAAGTTCTGGGCGAATCGGTGCGATCGCAGTTTTTGATAATTCAGCGCTACGGAGGGCTTGTGCAACTGATTCAACAACAGCAGAATTCGACATCAGTGTTTCCTTAAACTGCAAAAATGAGCGTTATGCAAGAATCCAAGAAGCTTGTGCCACATAGCAAAAAGCCTGCGACCCATTAAAATCGCACTCTTGGAAAGCGCATAAGAATAAACTGTCTAAGAATCGGAAAATTAACCGCTGAATGCCAATAGTTATTTTATTTTTCGCTATAGCTATTAACTATAAATATTTCTCATATTAATCTATATAAAACAACAATTTGATTAATTACATTGAAAAAATTCCAGGTGGAATTCTTGATAATTTTGGTAGTTTAAATTGATCAAGTTTGCAGCTTTAGACTAAAAGATTAGACTAAATGCATAAATTGAATGCAATGACAGACATTTAAACTACATAAATTGCCTGTCATTTGATAGAACCCAGAATACTGGATTAAATCGCTTCCTTCCATTGGACTTTAGCCAATAAAAACTCATGTAAACTGCTGACATCATTCACAATCGACAATGGATTAAACTGCGCTAAAGTCTCTAATGTATGCACCCCGTAGGTTACGCCTACACTTGGCATCGCAATATTCAGCGCCATTTCCAGATCATAAGACGTATCACCGACCATAATCGCTTCATGAGCATGTACACCAGTTTCTGCCAGGATTTCAGCCAACATTAAAGGATCTGGCTTAGATTTGGTTTCACTGGCAGCACGAGTCGCATGAAATAGTTCCAGACTCTTCGTTTGCTTTAATACACGGTCCAATCCTTTACGGCTTTTACCAGTTGCAACAGCCAGTTTGATCCCTTGATCTTTTAATGCGTAGAGCATCTCAGCCACCCCCTCAAACCAGGCATCCTCAACAGAATTTTCTACATAATGATCTGAATAGACTTGCAGAATATCCGCATGCAATTCTGGCACAGCTGGGAATAGTCTCTGCGCAACTTCCGGCAGACCTAAGCCAATAATGCTTTTGGCATCTGCATCGGTTAGTGGTTGCTGAAACTGTTGTGCTGCAAACTGCAGGCTTGCCACGATTTGACCCACTGAATCAAATAAAGTGCCATCCCAATCAAAAATGACCAGTTTTACAGGTGAATTCATATAAGGTTCCTAATATTTGATTCAGGGTTTGATTGTTGACCTCTCCCTAACCCTCTCCTAAAAGGAGAGGGAATTTTTCATTATTAGATAGATTATGGGGAAAAACTAAAGCCGAATTTTGAACAAACTTTAATTCATCACTACCATTCGTTAAATAATGTTCCCTCTCCTTTATTAAAGGAGAGGGTTAGGGAGAGGATTCATCAAGAAGTCGCAAAACTACATTTTGCATATCATTTTAATCTCACCCACTCTAATAAAAAGAGGGACTTTCCCCACTTAAATGAAGCAAGATCAGAGAAGGCTCATTAAAAAGCTAAAAAAATTACTCGTCGTCCACTTCTGACGCGACCACTTTATCCGCCTTCTGCGCTCTTAACTGCGCCACCAGACTCTGCATATCTTCAGGTAATGGTGCTTCAATCACAGGATAACCCGGAATTTCCAGACGCATGGCATGTAGGCACAAACGGCGTGGTTTTGGTCCACGATATTCAGTTTCATGCCCATACTTTTCATCGCCAACCAGTGGATGACCGATACTTAGACCATGCACACGAATCTGATGGGTACGTCCGGAAAGCGGAGAGGCATATACCAGTGTGGCATGCATAAAACGCTCTGCTACGTTCCACTGGGTTTTCGAATCCTTACCTTCTTTAGAGACACGGACACGACGTTCACCATTAGATAGTTCATAACGGTGTAAAGGTGCATCAATTAATTGCTTATCCAGACTTACTTGCCCTTTTACGACTGCTGCATAAGTTTTTTTAATTTTATGTTCACGTAATAAATCTTGCAGAGTTTTAAGCACACTACGTTTTTTCGAGATCATCACCAGACCCGAAGTGTCACGGTCAATCCGGTGGATCAGTTCCAAGTATTTTTTACCCGTTGCAGCACGCAGACCTTCGATCAGGCCATAGGCCACACCACTCCCTCCATGCACAGCAATACCCGATGGTTTATTCACCACCATCAAGCCTTCATCTTCATAAATTACACGTGCCAACAGACCTTGAGCGACCTTATCAGAAACCGGTGCAGCAGATTCATCTTTTTGTTCATAACGTATTGGTGCCACACGGATTTGATCACCAATCGCCAGTTTAGTTTCTGCCTTAATTCGTTTTTTATTCACGCGAACCTGGCCTTCACGGATCAAACGATAGATGCGGCTTTTTGGTACACCTTTCAGACGAGTGAACAGGAAATTATCGATTCGCTGTCCATCTTGGTGTTCATCCACCTCAAACCACGTGACGTTTTGCCATTGTTGCGTAGAATTCATACAGTTACTATGACCTAAAAATTGATTGAAATTGATTAACAAATGACCACTTAGGCTATGCTTTACACAAGAAACATAAGCTTAGCCCATAGGCAGATGATGCAAGGTTTGATATAGTCAGCGCACGGAAACCATCGTTTGTGAGTAAAAGTTGGTGTATGACAGATTTACTTCTGTACATGATCATTCAATTAAACCCTCACATAATACGGAAAGGTCCCAAAAGAATTATGCCGACGCCGAAGGCTTATTATATCGGCAAAAAAGCAAACTGTTGCGTTTAATTGTACCTCAGGTACATAAATCAGTTTGTCTGAAAAAATATGTCGCCAACCTAGTTGGCTTTTAAACGTAAACTGATACACATCAGATTAGTCGCACCCTGAAGACGACTTCAGGCTACAGCGTTTGATGCATTGGATCTGCACAGTTTGTAAAGGTACGACGATAATTCCGTATCAAGACACTCTATCTACAAAGAAGGGATGATCTTCGAGCAATGTGACAGTGAAAGTTACTCACATCCAATGCACCGCTCGTCCGCCAGTGAAGCGTTCAGGTGACTTTAATCGTTTAAAGATTGAAGCCGTATTGCCATCATCAATACGTGAATCAAAACCGAAGCCCATCTATATTAAATAGAGCTCGGTCATAAAAGACTCAGACCACAATGAAATTCATTGCAGATCTGAGCCATTGATCCGTGATGTGTGATGTTCGCTACGTGTATAGCGATTTTTTGCTGTGTATCACTATAAGGTGTTACACCCATGAAACGTATGTTGATTAATGCAACACATGCCGAAGAAATTCGCGTTGCACTTGTCACTGGTCAGCGTCTTTACGATTTCGATTTAGAGAATCGTACCCGTGAACAAAAGAAATCTAATATCTATAAAGGTCACGTGACTCGCGTAGAACCTTCTTTAGAAGCTGTATTCGTTGAATACGGTGCGGGTCGTCAAGGTTTCTTGTCGATGCGTGAAATTGCCAATACTTATTACAAAGCAGATCCTCGCCAGACTTCAAATATCCGCGAACTGATCACTGAAGGCACCGAGCTTTTGGTTCAGGTGGAAAAAGAAGAACGTGGCAATAAAGGTGCTGCCCTTTCTACTTTCATCTCTCTTGCTGGCCGTTATTTGGTATTGATGCCAAATAATCCGAAAGGTGGTGGTATTAGCCGTCAGATTTCTGGTTCAGTGCGTGAAGAACTGAAAGAAATGCTGGCATCTTTAAATGTACCACGTGGCATGAGCGTGATCGTTCGTACCGCAGGGATTGGCCGTTCTCAAGAAGAACTGCAACTTGACCTACAACATTTGATGGATCTTTGGGCGCAAATCCAAAGCACTGCAAGCTCTGGTCCATCACCAATGCTGGTTCATCAAGAAGCAGGCGTGGTGACTCGTGCGATCCGTGATTATTTACGTGATGATGTTGCTGAAATCCTGATTGACTCAGAGCAAGCGTATAACGAAGCGTATAACTTCGTAAAAGCGGTGATGCCACGTCAGTTAGACAAGCTGAAAACCTATACACTAAATGAGCCTTTATTTGCTCACTTCGGTATCGAAAGCCAGATCCAAACGGCTTATGAGCGCGAAGTCAAACTTCCTTCAGGGGGTTCAATCGTAATTGACCAGACTGAAGCATTGGTTTCAATCGACATTAACTCGGCAAAATCGACTCGTGGTCAGGACGTTGAAGATACAGCGTTAAATACCAACCTTGAAGCTGCTGAAGAAATTGCACGCCAGTTACGTTTACGTGATATTGGTGGCTTAGTCGTGATCGACTTTATCGACATGACCAAAGACCGCAACCAGCGTATGGTTGAAGCGAAACTGCGTGAAGCAACACAAAGTGACCGTGCACGTATCCAGTTTGGTCAACTTTCACGTTTTGGCCTGATGGAAATGAGCCGTCAACGTCTGCGTCCTTCTTTAGAAGAAGCGACTGGCTATGTATGCCCACGCTGTCATGGCACAGGTATGGTACGTGATCTTCGCTCGCTATCACTTTCAATTATGCGTAAAGTGGAAGAGATTGCCCTGCGTGAACGACATGGTGAAGTTCAGGTTGAAGTACCGGTTGAGATCGCAGCATTCTTGTTGAATGAAAAGCGTCACAGCCTGGTTTACCTGGAACAGACTTCAAATACACGTGTGACTGTATTGCCACACCCACACCTGGAAACACCGCATTACGAGATTTCTTATAATCCTGAAGGTTTTGCACCAACGAGCTATGAACGTACTGAAGCAACACGTTCAAGCGAAAAAGAACTGGGTTATGAAGCATCTGAATGGCATTTAGAAGAAGAGCAGCATGCACATGCTGCCGCACCAGTGCCTGCTCAGCAACAAAACAACAGCAGAAACAATAAACGCCGCAATAATCAAAATCAAAACCAGAATGCACAGCAAGCAACGGTTGCTCAACAAGCGCCTGCGCAAGTTGCTGCCCCTGTTCAAGCATCGACAAGCCCATGTGCATGGTTAGAAAACCTGTTTGTACAAAAACAGGCTGCGACTGTTGATCAATCACGTACTGCAAACAATGCAGCTGCTGCGATTGAACAAATGATCAATGGCGGTGCAGTGAGCCGTGGTCAATTCGGTCAGGTTGCTGCGCCTGTTGCACAGCAAGCACCGCAACATGTACCACAGCAAGCTGCTGCAAGCAGCAATGCTTATCTTGCACCATCAACTGTGGCGCACAAACCAGAGCGTGATCAGGCTGAAAAAGCTGAACGTGAAGAAAAATCACAACGCAGCAATAAAAAACAGCGCAATAACAAGCATAAAGAGCAACGCGAGCCACAACAACATGACAATGCACAGCAGCAAGTGCATGAAGAAGTGGTTCAATTGTCTCGTCAGGAACAGCGTCAAGAACAACGTGAGCAAAAGCGCAAGAACCCGCGCCATCAGCAGGAGCACAACCAGGATGCTCAAGCTGAACAGCAAAATGCTGTACCACGTCGTGACCGTCGCAACCAGCAACGTCCAGAACGCCCAAATCGCCACCGCGATCAAAGTGTACTGAATGAACAGGCTGCTGCACCTCAGGCACCTGCTGTTGTTGAAGCACCTGCTACAAATGAGCAGCAAGTCCGTGTAGAACTGATTGATGCACCGCGTCAGGAAGTGACCCCAACAGCCATGGTTGTGAATATCGATCAAGGCCAAAGTGACATTGTGGCACTGAACAGTACTGCACCTGTGGTTGCTGCTCCTGCTGAAACTGCACCTGAAAAGGCGCCAGCTGTAGCAACGATGGCAGCAGAACTGGAAGAGAAAACTGAAGCGACCGATCTGACTGAAGCACCTGCTCCAGCAGCAGCGCTTGAGCAAGTAGCTCCGAAGGCTGAAAAATCTCGTGCCAGCAATGACCCACGTCAACGTCGTCGTGAGCGTCGTGCTGCACAAGGTCAGCAGGCCCAAGCCACTCAGCTTCGTCCTTCACAAGTACCAACACTTGGTCAGTACACTGTAGGCAGCCTGATCCGTCATGTGTACGGTGAAGATTGTTCAGTACTGATTGAACAGTTTGGTCTGATGGCAACCTTTAACCGCGCGCTGGACAAGTTCACTCAGCAATACAACGAAACTGTTGTTTTGGCTGTGACTGCCGAGAAAAAGCCGGTGACACGTGATGTGGAAGTGAGCAAGGCTCAGCCAGAACCAGAACCCGCTCCGGTACTAGATCTGACGCCACCAAAACCTGTGTCAGACAAGCGTGTTGCTAACGATCCGCGTGAACGTCGTCGTTTAGCAAAACTTGCTGCGGAACAGGCACTGGTACAAGTAAAACAGGCAGCTCAGACTGAAGAAAACTCTGCTACGCTAGCAAGTGAAGCTCAAACGACTGCACCTGAAACACCTGTTGCTGAAGTAGAAGTGCCACAAGCAGAAACTCCTGTAGCCCATGCTGAACCAGTAGTTGCAGAACAGACTGAAACTGTTCCGGCGGCGACTGAAGCACCAGCGGCTCCAGAAACAGCTACAGCGACCGAAGAAGTAGCCCCAGTAGCTGAAAATACTGCTGAAGCAACCGAAGTTAAAGTTGAAACAGTGGAAGCGGAAGCTGAAAAGGCAGAGAAATCTCCTGCCCGTCCACGTCGCCCACGTGGCCGTCCACCGAAAAAAGCCAATACTGCAACTGAGTCATAATTCGCCCAATTGTAGTAATCTAAAAAAACCTAGTCATTTCGGTGACTAGGTTTTTTTTGCTAGATTTAGTCAAATTAGGTTGATTACTCTTTAAATCAACCATTAAAACTATAACAGAGAGTTATTACATATTCAGTGCACGTATCGGATACGTAAAAGAAATAGGATTACCATGAGCCAAACCACACAACATGATCTGATTGGTATTGCTGATGTCGCAGCCAAAATCCCCGCTTTCCTGAAAAAAGTGCCGAACTTGGTAAATGGACTTAGGCAGGCTTATTTACGTACCCCGAATACCGCTGCAGGTCTGGGTCTCGCCTTTGAAAAAGCGGTACAGTGCAACCCTGAAGGCATTGCCCTGCGTTTTGAAGATCAGAGCTTTAGCTATACAGAACTGAATGGCTGGGCCAACCAGATTGCACATTACTACCTGTCGCTAGGTGCAAAAAAAGGTGATGTCGTTGCCCTGATGGTCGAGAACCGTCCGGAAATGATCGCCAGCGTGATTGGTCTGGCCAAGCTTGGTGTGACCATTGCCCTGCTGAACACCTCACAAGTCGGTAAGGTGCTGGCGCACAGCATTAATCTGGTCAAGCCGATTGCAGTAATTGTGGGTGAAGAATGTCACGCCGCAGTTGCCGAAATCCGTCATGAATTAAATATCGCATCGGACCGTTTCCACTGGTTTGCCGATCAACCTACTCAGCAAAACCCTGGCCAGGCACCTGAAGGTTTTATCAATCTCGCTGAAGTTATTGATACTTTCCCGAAGTTTAATCCATCAACAACACATAGTGTGCAAGGTAAAGATGGTCTATTTTACATCTACACTTCCGGCACAACCGGTTTACCAAAAGCTGTCATTTTTACCAATAGCCGCTGGACCCTTGCCTATGGCACCTATGGTCATGTGCTAAATCTGGGTAAAGAGGATGTGATGTACTGCACCCTGCCCCTGTATCACGCAACGGGTATGGTGGTGTGCTGGTGTGGCGTGATTGCCGGTGCAGGGACATTTGCGATTCGCCGTAAATTCTCAACTTCTTCATTCTGGAAAGATGTACAAAAATTTGATGCTTCTGTGATTGGTTATGTCGGTGAACTGTGTCGTTACCTGATGGATGCACCGCCTTCCGAGCTGGAAAAAGGTCACCGCGTCAAGAAAATGATCGGTAACGGCATGCGTCCGAACATCTGGGATAAATTCAAAAACCGTTTCGGCATTGAAGAAGTACTGGAGCTATATGCATCCAGTGAAGGTAATGTCGGCTTCAGTAATGTGTTTAACTTTGACAATACTGTCGGTTTCTCTCCGACTCCGTATGCCATTGTTGAATTCGATAAAGACAAAAACGAGCCGGTACGTGATGCCAAAGGCCACTGTAAACGCGTCAAAAAAGGCGCAACAGGCCTGTTGATTGGTAAAATTACCCGTCGTTCCCCATTTGATGGCTATACCGATCCGGAAAAGAATAAGTCTGTCATTCTAAAAGATGTGTTCTGCAAAGGTGACGCCTATTTCAATACCGGCGACCTAGTCCGCGACATCGGTTTCCGTCATGCGCAGTTTGTTGACCGTCTCGGTGATACTTTCCGCTGGAAAGGTGAAAATGTATCGACTACTGAAGTGGAAAACATGCTGACCGAGTATGACAAGATTGTGGAAGCAGTGGTGTATGGGGTGGAAATTCCAAATACCAATGGTCGTGCCGGTATGGCAGCCATTACGCTGAAACCGGAAGCTGAGCTGAGCGATACTGACCTGAAAGACATGCTGAGCTGTTTCAAGAAATGCCTGCCTGCTTATGCTGTTCCGGTATTCCTGCGTATACAGCAACAGGTCGAAACCACGGGTACTTTTAAATATCAGAAAAATAAATTGAAAGAGCAATCATTTGACCCAAGCAAAACAGATGAGCGTCTACTGGTTTGCTTACCAGGATCGGATGCTTATTGCGATGTAACGCCAGAGGTTTTTGCCAACATCCAGGCCTATCAATATCGCTTCTAAGTACCGAAGTTGCCTATTTTTTGTGTATATAAATTCAATTTGTTGCATTTATAATCAAACATAGGCAACTTTGTTATTTTTTACTTGCGCTGATTTCATATCTTGCTACAATACGCTCCATCAAATGATATGGGTCGTTAGCTCAGTTGGTAGAGCAGCGGACTTTTAATCCGTTGGTCCCGCGTTCGAGTCGCGGACGACCCACCATTTATTTGACAGCCTAAGATGGGTCGTTAGCTCAGTTGGTAGAGCAGCGGACTTTTAATCCGTTGGTCCCGCGTTCGAGTCGCGGACGACCCACCATCTTATCCTTCGGGATAGCGCAATTACCAAATCTTGCGTCGTAAAAATGATCTTCATCATTTCTACTCCTCAGGGTCGTTAGCTCAGTTGGTAGAGCAGCGGACTTTTAATCCGTTGGTCCCGCGTTCGAGTCGCGGACGACCCACCATTCTTTCTTCCAGTCTGCGAAGAGAATCAAATCTATATATTCCAATCAACTGATCATGGTTTTGATTTGCCTTTTCCGAATTTTCGCTATGCCACTTTTAAAATATGTTTGAATTGTTTTAGGTATATTTGTGCGTGATTAGTCCACTTGGTAGAGCAATAGATTCTTAAGCTATGGATCCTGGTTTTAAGTCCTGCACCCCAATCTGCGGTTTTCTCTTAATCTTGTTATAATTTTTATCTGTATTTTTTATCTGTATTTGGGCTGTTTCAATTCATCCCTAATTTGGTCAGCTTTTTTAAGTCCACCATCGCCTATTTCTGGCGAAGTCAATAATTGATCATTCACATCTTTCACCAGCTCATAGGATATACGTGGCAGCACATAATGCTGATCCATCAGTTCGTGATGATTCTCTTCCTGAGTTTTTGCAATATTCATCACCAGCTTGGTATTATCTTTAACGGTATAATACAGAACCAGGCCTTCCTTACGGTAGATCACCAGCTCCTTACGTGTCGGATTTAATTCCCAACGATCTTTGCGATAGGTTGAATAAGGTGTCGCCATCTTGTTTTGAAAGGTAAATACCTGACCATGCTGCAAGATACTGCGATATACCAGACCATTTGGGGCAAGGGTAAGAATAAACATTGCCTTGCCATTTTTGCAGGGAGAAAAGCCATCGTCACAACTGACTTCCGTGTAATAGCGTCCAACGAAGTCGACCGCATAATCTGGAATAGGCTGCTCATTAAAGCCATCTTCTTCTCTAAAAGTAGCATGACCGGCAATATCAGTCAGCCTCTTGGCTGGCGTATTTTCATCTAGAGCTTGATTGGCAAGGGAAACAGCCACCCCCTCTTTATGGGACAACTGAAGTTCATTATCACTGATCGGCTTACCCGAATGACGCTCACAACCCATCAGCCCGAGTGTACCCAGCAATATCACCCCAAGCCGATACTCCAGTGTCTTGAAAGCTTTAAAAACTTTAAATTTCATTTAATTCAACCAGATGATGAACAGCCAAGCGTTTTTTTATAAAATCAAAGGTAGACGATTATTATTGAATTCAGGAACCTTTGGCTTCATGTTAAAGATTCCGAGAAAAATACTTAATCTAAATTTACATAAATTTACGAATAAACCGCATTTAGACACTTTAAAAAGAATAACTTAGCTCCATATTTTAATAGGAACGTCATTGTTCTTTTATCTCAATGGTTAAGGAGACCTGAATGGCCAATGTTGGTTTATATCGCTCTAACCGCTCGAACATGATTGCAGGTGTGATGGGTGGTATTGCTGAACGTTTTGGTTGGAATGCAAATTTACTGCGTCTGATTTTCGTGGTGATCTCTATCATGAGTGCCGCTTTCCCAGGTATCTTGGTTTATCTTGTACTTTGGCTGGTCATGCCAAAAAAGCAAGCTATGGTTGAACATACCCCATATCAGTCTATGGGCTATCAACGACCAATTCGTGATGTCAATAAAGATCCGTTATAAGCTTCTTTTATAGAGTAGATAGTTAATTCCCTTTACCCCTTTTGCGCTGTGGCATTTCCCCTAATGACCACAGCTTTTTTTTGCCTGCTTTAAGCAATTCAATGAATTGTTAAATTATTTCTCTAGCCTTTGCCAACCGGCTGATTTCCATATAGCTTAGTGAAAAACCCTTTGCAATGGATTCAGGATGACACAACACGAAGGGATCATTCTCGGTCTCTGTCTAATGGCCGCCGTACTGCATGGAATAAGTGGTATTGGCTTCCCGATGATGAGTACTGCTGCACTGTCGAGCCATTATGATCTCGCCCATGCAGTTGCTTTGGTGACGCTTCCTTGCCTAATTTTAAATATGGTCATGCTAGGTGCAGACCCTACCCGCTCCTGGCAACAAAGTCTGCGCTATTACACGCAAAAGTTTTGGCCTTTGGTACTCAGCAGTTTGATTGGTAGCATTTTGGGGGTCAAGTTACTCTTATTTGTAGATCAGGCTTATCTCAAATTACTGATGGGAGTCAGTATGCTGATCTATGTGCTAGATCAGTTTCGTCGCCAACCTTTCAGTCTCGCCAGCAATACCCAAAACATGCTGATCTTTGGTGCGCTTGCAGGTCTCATTGGCGGTGCAACCAATGCGATGGCACCCTTCCTGATGATGTATTTACTTAGTGCCCGACTTGCCAAAGTTGAAATCGTGGTGGTCAGTAACTTATGTTTTGTCGCCAGCAAATGGGTACAACTGGCGATGCTTACACCGGTCATACTCAGCTTCCAGCGCCCTGAATTTAATCTTCTCATTCTCATCACACTCTTTGCCCTTTTTGGCATTTGGCTGGGTAGTCGCCTACGCCATGTCTTAGCTGCGCAGCATTTTAAAGTCGTGGTTTTAATGGTCCTCATGGCATTTGCGCTACACGCGCTTTGGCAAGGTGTTGCACTATTACAACATTCTTAAATCATCTATAGGTAGTATATTTTCTTCATTCACAAAGCGTTAAAGTACAACTATAAAAACTGAACATTCATTAAATTAATTACTTATCGTGGAGTTTTTATGACTGAAAATTTTGCTACGCCCACCAATGCTATGCCCAAGGGGGTTGTCAAAGGCTGGGTGATTATTATCATCGCTGCGCTTCTATCGTTCGGCTTATACAACATTTTACCGTATGACCAAAATGCCAATAAAGGTCTTGCCCTGCTGACCTTTATTGCCATTTTATGGCTGACTGAAGCGATTCACATCACCATTACGGCTTTATTGGTGCCCGTATTAGCCGTCCTTTTAGCCATGCCCATGGCAAAAGGTGATGAACTTGTACCGATTACCACCAAAGTGGCACTTCAAACCTTTGCTGACCCGGTAATCTTTTTATTCTTCGGCGGTTTTGCTTTAGCCGCGGCTTTACATATCCAAAAACTGGATAAAAAAATTGCAATGTGGATTATCTCGATGTCAGGTGGACATTTAGGGATTTCCGTTTTGGCAATTTTTATCGTGACTGCTGCCCTATCCATGTGGATTTCCAACACTGCAACTGCAGCCATGATGCTTCCACTTGCGCTCGGCTTACTCTCACACCTGGATGTAAACAAAGATCGTAAAACTTTCGTGTTTATTCTGTTAGGTATTGCCTACTCAGCAAGTATTGGTGGTCTGGGGACTATTGTCGGCTCTCCACCGAATGCGATTGCAGCCAAAGCGCTTGATTATGACTTTGCAGACTGGATGAAAATTGGTTTACCAATGATGTTCATTATCCTCCCTGCAATGTTGGTGAGTTTATATTTGGTACTGCGCCCGAAATTGAATCACAAAGTGCAATTTGTTACTGAAGATATTCCTTGGACAGGCACACGTATTGCAACCATGCTGTTGTTTATCTGTACCGCGATTGCCTGGATTTTCAGTAAAAAATTGACTGAAATGTTCGGTATCTCTCAACCAGATACATGGGTTGCGATTGTCGCTGCATGTATGGTGGTGATTTTAGGTACGGCAACATGGAAACAGATTTCCGATAATACCGACTGGGGTGTGCTTTACCTATTTGGTGGTGGTTTAACGCTGAGCGCTGTTCTCAAAGATTCTGGTAGCTCATTGGTTCTCGGACAAACCCTTGCTAATGCCTTTGGTGATGCATCACCACTGGTGATTATCTTCGTGGTCGCAACCTTCATTATCTTCTTGACTGAATTTACCAGTAACACCGCTTCTGCTGCTTTACTTGTACCTGTATTTGCTGCTATTGCAGATCAAATGGGTATGCCTAAAGAGATTCTAGTCATTGTGATTGGTATTGGTGCTTCTTGTGCCTTTATGCTTCCTGTAGCAACACCACCAAATGCGATTGTATTTGGTACAGGTCATGTCCAACAATCAGAAATGATGAAAGTCGGATTTGTGCTCAACATCATGTGCGTATTCTTGGTATCACTATTTGTATATTGGTACTTTATCTAAACGCCATTTTCGACATGAAAAAGCACGCCACGGCGTGCTTTTTTATTTTAAAAGATATATCTAAATCAGTCCAAATCAGGCACTCAGTTTGAAGTGATTTAACTCCTGATATAAAGCAGCAATTATGTCAGCGCGACTGATGATACCGACCAACTGACCTTCGTCCAGCACCGGAATATAGTTGAAGGAACGCTCAACAAAATATGGCACCAAGTCCTGAATCGGCTGACCTGGCTGTACAGTCACTACCTTTCGGCTCATGATATGTCCTACTTCTGATTCCCAGCCATTACGAATGTCGGTAGCACGCTCAAACCATTCCACCAGCTGATACATCGCCAAAGTCCCCACCAGTTTTTTCTCAGCATTCACTACTGGCAGGCTCATCAGATTCATCTGTCGAAACTTCGCCAAAGCATGTCGAATATCATCACTTTCCTGCAGGCTAGCCACGTCTTTACTCATGATGTCCTGACACAGAAATGGGCTATCAGCACGTTCACTGGCCTTGCTCTGCGCTTCCAGAATGATTTTTTGCAGGTCATATTCACTGATATCCAGCAACTGGGTCTGTTGATCTAACACCGCCTGGATATCCTGCGGCTGAATCGTGACTTTCTGAGTTGGGGTTGGATCTTTGGAACGGGTGTTAAGCTGCAGCTGCTGCGGATAAGCCTTACCCAGCATCCGGTTAAATACAATCGCTACCACCATTAACAGTACCGAGTTCAGCAATACCGGATAGAATACAAAGGCATAACCCAGTTCATGAATGGCATTTCCGCCCAGTACCGCGGTAATCGCCACCGCCCCGCTCGGTGGATGCAGAGAATCGGTACTCAGCATTAAAATAATAGCGATTGCTACTGCCAGACTGAATGCAAGCGTCAGGCTTGGAAACAGCAAAGTACAGCTCACCCCCACGATCGAGGCAATGGTATTTCCGACCACCATATTCCACGGTTGCGCAAGTGGACTGGCAGGTACGGCGAATAACAATACTGAGGATGCACCCATCGGTGCGATATACCAGGCCTGAAAGTCACCCAGCGCCCACAGACTGATTAAAGATGACAATGCCAGACCAATCAACGCACCTAAACCACACAGGATACGGTCTTTGACAGGGAGAATTTTAAAATCTGGCTTGAGGCTTTGTAGCCATTCTAAGGAACTATGCAACACGGTTGGCCTGAATTATTGTTTTGGGGAGTGCAGGCATTATAAAACCCCAAGCTTTAAAGATGTATTTATTTTATATCTTTTACTCATTGGTTTTTCTGCTTATGCTGAGGGTGCTCTATCTAAAAAATATAATCAGAGCCGCGCTTAACCGGCGTATTTTCTTCTCTCAAACTAGAATAAAAACTATGCACTTTCTGATACAGCCTTTACGACAGACCAAAACCGGAATTGCAGTACAACTGTTGCTGGCCCCTGTGCTCGGCTTAGCCGCACTCTATGGTCCTTTCATGTTCGTGCTACTGATCTTGCACTTGTTATTCCTGGCCATGACTTCGAGCTCACTTCTACTCTCGATGGTGACCTTTATGCTGATCATGTATATTTTCGGGCTGCTGTTTTATCTCTGTCTGATCTATATTCCTTTATGTATCAGCCTGTTCCTATTACACCATCTGCGGCAGTTTCATATTTTCAGTATTGTGGTAGTGGGTATTCTGGGGACACTCATTTTAGCTTATGCCTTAAGTTCCGATGACCTGCTTAGCACCCTGTTCATGATTTCCTGTTTTAGCCTGCCCTCTGTTGGATTTTTTATCTTTCTCAGTCTGTGTGCGCATGAGCAGGCTGTATCGGCAGCCGAATAAAAGCAGCCTAGGCAATTGATGGATAACCTTTGCCACGCCTTCGCAAAATCCTTATAATCAAGCACAATTTTTCTCTAATTTTAAGTGGATGACCATGAGTCGCGCCATATCGCATATTGATACCTTCCAAGGCTTAATTCTTGCCTTACAAAACTACTGGGCGGAGCAAGGCTGCGTCGTTTTACAACCTTACGACATGGAAATGGGTGCAGGGACATTCCACACTGCAACTTTCCTACGCGCATTAGGTCCTGAAACCTGGAACGCTGCATATGTTCAGCCATCACGTCGTCCGAAAGATGGTCGTTATGGTGAAAACCCGAACCGTTTGCAACACTACTACCAATTCCAAGTGGTATTGAAGCCAAACCCAGACAACATCCAACAGTTGTACCTCGACTCGCTTAAAGCGATTGGCATTGACCCACTTGTACACGACATCCGTTTTGTAGAAGACAACTGGGAATCTCCGACACTGGGTGCCTGGGGCTTGGGTTGGGAAGTTTGGTTAAATGGTATGGAAGTGACGCAGTTCACTTACTTCCAGCAAGTCGGTGGTGTTGAGTGCTATCCGGTTACAGGCGAAATTACCTACGGTCTTGAACGTCTTGCCATGTACCTGCAAGGTGTCGATTCTGTTTACGATCTTGTTTGGACCAAAGGTCAGTTCGGCACTGTGACTTATGGTGACGTATTCCATCAAAATGAAGTGGAACAATCGACGTATAACTTTGAATATGCACCGGTTGATAAACTGTTTGAACTGTTTGACTTCTACGAAGCTGAAGCATCTCGTTTAATCGAAGCAAAACTTCCGTTACCTGCATACGAGCAAGTGGTTAAAGCATCACACAGCTTTAACTTACTCGATGCACGTGGCGCGATTTCTGTGACTGAACGTCAGCGTTACATTTTACGTGTACGTACATTGGCACGTTCTATTGCGACCAGCTATGTAGCAGCACGTGCGGAACTTGGTTTCCCAATGGCAGAACCTGCTTTACGTGATGAAGTGTTGGCACAGCTCAAAGCACAAGTTGAAGCAGAAGCAGAAGCAGAAGCAGAAGCAGAAGCAGAAGCAAAAGTTGAATCTAAGGAGAGCAAATAATGTCTAAACATACCGTTTTGTTCGAATTGGGTTGTGAAGAACTTCCACCAAAAAGCCTGAAAAAATTACGTGATGCGCTGCAAGCAGAAACAGTAAAAGGCTTAAAAGATGCAGGTCTTGCGTTTGATTCTATCGAAGCCTATGCAGCACCACGTCGCTTGGCATTAAAAATTGTTAATGTAGATGGCGCACAAGCAGACACGCAAAAGCGTTTTGACGGCCCTGCAAAACAAGCGGCATTTGATGCTGAAGGAAAACCAACTAAAGCTTTGGAAGGCTTTATGCGTGGTCAAGGCATCACGGTTGATCAAGTATCGACTTTCCAAGCAGGTAAAATTGAAAAAGTGTGCTACCTAAAAGACGTGAAAGGTCAAAACCTTAATGTACTTTTACCGCAAATTTTACAAAATGCTTTAGACAACCTACCAATCGCAAAACGCATGCGTTCAGCAGCAAGCCGTACCGAATTCGTACGTCCGGTAAAATGGGTGGTGTTGTTAAAAGACAACGATGTGGTTGATGCAACCATTCAAGATCACAAAGCGGGTAACGTAACATTCGGTCACCGTTTCCATGCACCTGAAGCGATCACTTTAACGCACGCTGACGACTACTTAGCGAAGTTAAAAGCAGCTTACGTTGTGGCTTCTTTTGAAGAGCGTCAGGCGATCATCGACCAACAAGTGAAAGCATTGGCTGATGAAGTAAATGCTATTGCAATCGTGCCTGCGGATCTTCGTGACGAAGTGACTGCATTGGTTGAATGGCCTGTTGCGCTTCGTGCAAGCTTCGAAGAACGCTTCCTTGCGGTTCCTCAAGAAGCACTCATCACTACAATGCAGGACAACCAAAAGTACTTCTGCTTAGTGAATAGCGACAATAAACTTCAACCTTACTTCATTACTGTGTCAAACATTGAGTCGAAAGACCCGACACAAATTATTGAAGGTAACGAGAAAGTTGTTCGTCCACGTTTGTCAGATGCTGAATTCTTCTTCTTACAAGATCAAAAGCAACCGCTTGCATCTCGTAAAGAGAAACTTGCAAACATGGTATTCCAAGCTGAATTGGGTACGCTTTGGGACAAATCGACACGTATTGCGAAATTGGCTGTAGCACTTGCACCGATTACTGGCGCTAAAGCGGAAGATGCTGAAAAAGCTGCCCTTCTTGCAAAATGTGACTTAACATCTGAGCTTGTGGGTGAATTCCCAGAACTTCAAGGGATCGCGGGTACTTACTACGCACGTCTTGAAGGTGAAAATGCTGAAGTGGCTGAGTCTTTAGGTGAGCAATACTTGCCTAAATTTGCAGGTGACGTTTTACCGAAAACTAAGACAGGTACTACGATTGCCCTTGCGGATCGTTTAGACACGCTCACAGGTATTTTCGGTATCGGTCAAGCGCCTACAGGTTCTAAAGACCCGTTTGCACTGCGTCGTTCTGCAATTGGTATTTTGCGTCTTGTGACTGAAAACGAGCTTGATGTTTCAATTGAAGATTTGATCAAACTTGCACTTGCTGCCTATGGCGATGTATTGAAAGATCACGATAAGACTTTAGCTGATGCGGTTGCATTCCTTGAAGGTCGTTACCGTGCGAAATACGAAGACCAAGGCGTGGCTGTTGATGTGATTCAAGCCGTTCAAGCATTGTCTCCAAAATCTCCGCTTGATTTTGACAAGCGTGTAAATGCGGTAAATCACTTCCGCACATTGCCTGAAGCGGCTGCGCTTGCTGCTGCCAACAAGCGTGTTGCGAATATCTTAGCAAAAGAAACTGCGCCTGAAGGTGCTGTGGTTGAAGCTAACCTGGTTGAAGATGCTGAAAAAGCATTGTTCGCTGAACTTGCGAAAATTGCGCCTCAAGTTGAGCCGTTATTTGCTGCGAAAGACTACACTGCTGCGTTGTCTGCACTTGCTGCACTTCGTGCGCCAGTCGATGCATTCTTTGATGGTGTCATGGTCATGGCGGATGATGCTGATCTGAAAGCAAACCGTTTACGTATGCTTGCTCAACTTCGTGACTTGTTTACGAAAGTGGCTGATATTTCGGTGTTGCAGCATTAAGTTCTGATTGATTCAAAAAACCCGCTTTAGAGCGGGTTTTTTATTTCGGCGGATTCAAGCAGCAAGTGCAACAGTATAAAAACCAGCCATAACTTCACTAGGCGTATACCAGCCTAGTGTTTTTCTAGGGCGATGATTGAGAGCAAATTCTATCTGCTCTATTTGTTCATTTGACACTTCATCAAACGAAGATGATTTTGGCAGATATTGCCTGATCAGACCATTGGTATTTTCATTTCTGGCTCGTTGAATCGACTTGTATGGATCTGCAAAGTACGTCTCTATCCCTGCTTCCGTTATCCGCCGGTGCTCGGAGAACTCCTTACCATTATCAAAGGTTACACTGTAGGCATGACTGCTGCGCAAACATGCTAAAGCACACGAAATCGTTTTAGTTGTGGTTCTAGTTTGTCCCAAATGAACGATATGTACATACAAGCTTTTGCGCTCAACCAGAGTTAATAATGCCCCCTTGTGATTCTTGCCTATCACGGTATCACCTTCAAAATCACCTAGGCGTTGACGTTTCTCGACGACCTCATCGCGACAGTGAATACTTGTTCTATCAACGAGTTGGCCTCTACGGTCTGTATTTTTATAACCTCGTTTACGATATTTCTTTTGATGCCTTAAATGAAGGTGGAGCTTACCACCTTTAGATTTATCTAGATAAACATACTGATAAATCCATTCATGTGAAGGCACATCAAGCCAACCTCGTTGTGTTAAAGCACCTGAAATTTGCTCAGGAGACCAATCTAAGCCAATCAGATAACGAATATAAACGAGAGCAAAATCTGTCATTTGTGAAGAGGATCGATATCGTCTTTGACTTGAAAATTTCTCTGCCTGTTGAGCTCGATATCCACGTTTTCCAGTATTTCTTTTGATCTCACGATAAAGGGTTGATCGAGAACGTCCAAGCTCCCTGGCAAGGGTAGAGATTGAAGATTTGCTTTTCAAAGCAGCATAAATTTCGTATCTTTCATCTTGAGAAAGTTGGGTGTATTGCTTCATTGGGTGCTTTCCAATTGCGAGTTGAAAAAAGTCTAATGATTTTAATACACCTAACTTTTTCAACTAACTACAAATATGTCGCACTTGGTATTTGAATCTGCGTTCATACTTTTCATCAATTTCTAACATTAATTTTTTGAAATAATCATTTTTTTCATCAAGATAAAAGTTGCATATACGTGCAGTACGCTCATCATTATCTAACATTGATTTTCTCATTAATTCAATTCCGACCAGATAATCTTCAATTTCATTAAACCAGTCTTCACTCTGAAATAATCTATTTTCTAAAGAGTGTTTCAACTCTAAATATTGCTTTTGGATATGATCTAAAGCTGTATAAGCAAATGACTTATTTTGTTCACTATAAATGCTATGGATTTTTTCGAACCAATAAGAAATTGGCAGTAGGTCAACTAATTTCTCATTTTCAAATTTCTTTTTTACTTCATTTTCCATATTAATTATTCCTTTAATTAATCGTCTCAATAGAACAATTACTTCATCTAGTTGCTTCTTGAGTAATTCATGAATAGAAATTTTTTCATAAACAGTATCTTCTGCCTTTTTTGAATACCTCAGCAAGTCAAATCCCAATTTATTAATAGTGATACGAGAAATAAAATTGTTAAATTCATTCCTATCTTTCTCGCTTCTTCCTCCTTGATTGTTTAGAACTGTATGACCAATCGAAGCATTCCTAATCTTACGGATCTTTTTCAGCTCACTCGTGGTTTCCCACTGCACTTCGAATACTTCATATAAATGCTTCAAGCTATCTTGTTGAAGAATGAAACATTGCAAAATTCCATAGCAATAAATATATTTCAGCCCTGTTTCTTTAGGAAAGTCCGTTTGTAAATAATCCTTAAAGGCTATAAAAGTATCTCCTAATACATCTAAAGCACTACATAACATCCACCACTTATGCTTATCATTTAATAATTGGTAATGAAGAACTCCATGGTTAATATGATCACGTAGCTGATCTTCTAAATTTTCTATTTGATCCAACGAGTCTAGTAGGTGATCCATATTTATATCTATAAGGGTATAGTATTGTTTAAAAATTAGTTTTTAGATCATAGGCAATTTCATCTGAATTGCCTATACTCAACCTAACAACACTCAACAAGAAAGAATCATATGAAATTTAAAGCTCTTATTTTGACTGGTCTTGCGGGTATTGCTCTTTCAGCGTGTACATCTCAACCGACTATTCCACAACTTCAACTGGGCGTATTACAGGAAGTACAGAATCTTGAGGTTTATCCTGAAACCAAAAACAATAAAGCCAAACTGACCAAGTTCAATGACAAATGCGTGATTGAATTTATCGGCAACCTAGAGAACAGCCGTGTCGTAGAACAATGGTCATTCAAGGGTTTAACCCTGATTGATGCCGGTTCAGCAACTTTCCAGCGCGACAATACCAGTACTGCACAGAAATTTGACTTGTACAGTGAAACCGCGCAAAAGAACTTCTTGGCACTACGCAACCACTTTGCCAAAGAAGCCATCGAACAGTGTGACTAAGCATCTCGCCCTGTATTTACCTCAAATATGGGGCAGCTTCTCTTGTAAATCATCTTCCTATCAAATTCATTCTTTACTTATTCTTGAAATCAGCCAGCTTTTCATCTTTCTTAGATCAGTTAAGTGAATTGCACAGAATATCCATTGTTTTTACATTACCTTCCATTACACTGAAAAACACAATCAAAGACCGTTATCTCACTCTGCGAGGTCGCTCCCCTTATGACTATGAAAAAAATGACGATGAAAAAAACCAAGATCTTTAGCAGCGCATTATTGCTGTGTGCACCTATTTTGACTCAAACCGTGCAAGCCAGTGAAACCCAGCAGCAACATGCAAAACCGATTGCACCGTATGGTGATAATCCAAACCTGCTGCATGTATTTGCCTATAAAACCCAGCAAGGCGTAATCAATACTGCTGAGAAAGTTGGAGCAGCAACAGAAAAAGGTATCGCGAAAGTAAAACCGAAAGTTGATCAGGTCTGGGGCAATACCAAATCCACCACAGCAACGACCATTGAAAAAGTAGACCAAGGCGCAACGCAAGTGGCTCAGCAAACAGGTCAGAAAATTCAGCAGACCAAAGATGTCTGGCTGGGCAATCCGCAACAGCAAGTCCCGATTGAGCAGCAGCCTTTGAGTCAGTCTTCAACGGCAACGCAAAGCACTACACCGCAGCCACAATCCAGCTCAGGCGGTGCAACCAGTTATGCAGTGGATGATCTCTAAAAATAGCATATTTAAAAAAAGCCCTTAATGGGCTTTTTTAATCTGAAGAGAATAATGTCTGGATTGACGAAATAAGATCAGTTCACCTGACGAATCGGCTGGCCTGCCTGAAAGGCTTTAGCATTTTCCACCATCTGATCCACGATGCGCTGGCGGGCATCGACACTACCCCAGGCATTGTGCGGTGTGACAATCAGATTTGGGATGCTTGGGTCGAGCAGTACATTACCTTCTTTCGGTGGTTCTACCGTAAGTACATCGGTGGCAGCGCCAGCAATCTTGCCTTCACGTAATGCCTGTGCCAGCGCCGCTTCATTCACAATGCCGCCACGTGCACAGTTAATCAGAAAAGCGCTTGGTTTCATCGCATCCAGCTCGGCATGGCTGATCAAGTCACGGGTTTCTTCAGTCAAAGGACAGTGCAAACTGAGGAAATCGACCTGAGACAATAGCTCGGCGAATGGTACACGTGAGGCATCACCCGGACGATTTGGCAATGATCCAATCATCACCTTCATGTCAAAAGCTTCTGCCAGTTTAGCCACAGCCTTACCCAGTTCTCCATAACCTACAATGCCGAGGGTTTTACCAGACAATTCTACAATCGGGGAATCTAGCAGACAAAATTGGGAAGCTTTTTGCCATTCGCCTTGTTGTAATTTTTGCTGATAAGACAGAAAAGACGTTGCCAGATTGAGCATTAACATAAGGGTATGTTGAGCAACGGCGGAAGTACCATAAGCCTGACAGTTACACACCACAATATTGCGCGCTTTGGCTGCGGCCAGATCGACATTATTGGTGCCTGTGGCAGAGATTAAAATTAGCTTCAGTTGAGGACATTGCTGAATGGTTTCAGCATTCACCATGACTTTATTGGTGATGATGACATCAACATCCTGGACACGTGCCAAAAGCTCAGCCGTAGAAGTTGCAGGATAAAGTGTTAACTCGTCAAATACGGCATGCAGTGCCTGAAAGTCGAGATCCTGTTGATCCAGAGAAGCATAATCCAAATATACGGCTTTCACGGCCTACCCTCAATCTTGTTAGACAATTCATCCTGTCATTTAAAACAAGTCATTCAGGGTTTTCAACCGTTTTTTAGACTTTATCCTGCCTGGCTTAATCGAGTGGTTTATCCAGATGATTACGTACAGAATGACGAATTTTATAAACGATATAAACTGTCAGGATCATCAAAAATACAATGGTTGCACTCAGGAAAATAATCGTCGGGTGTACGCTGTCTTTGGCGAATGCCACGTTGGGCAGGCCCAAAGTCAGCATTAAAAATATGGTGGCGAACTGTGTAGATTGCATAAGATGTACCCCCTTCTTACGAAAACAATCGCGTGCGGCAATGAAAAGATCCATACCGCATAACTACATCTTATGCCAGCCACACAATAAGTCAAGTCATTGTTTTTTATTGTTATTTCAAGTTAATTTGCTTCACTGCGTGTCACAAAGTGCGTATTTTTGTCACTGTCATCTACAAAAGCTGCGGCACCGTATTCATCAGTTTTGAGACTTAGTTCCTTATAACTGAGCATATAGAAATCGGTATAACGTTTCATCAGAATTGGGTGCATTCCGACCGAAAGTGGCTCCTGCTCTTTGACCAGTTTCATTATATGACGGTCATTCATCACCACCAGATAACGTTCATCATTCAGGTTGATGGTCAGCAAGCCATTGCCGCGCGCATAAATCGGAATCAGGAATTTATGGTTGAGCGCAATTGCCTGATCGGCATAGCTTTCAATCTTGTTGCTGATGACATTAAACACCAGACCATGGCCATACACATCCAGCAGAATCTGACGGTTTTCCTGAGGCAGATTGACCTGAATCCCGAGTTTCATCAGATCATGCTGATCGACCTGTTTGTTGCTCAATAATTCACGCAGAATGGTCTGCTTCTGATTGGCATCAAAGAACTGTGAATCCAGCTGCAGGTCATTATTTTTCAGGATACGACCCAGTGCCATACGATGTCGTGGCAACAGGTTTTCAATCACCTTACGGTAATAAAATTTGCTGTTCTTTTTGACCCGGCGCATCTTCTGATAAAAATAGCTGGCATCAAATTCATGTCGCAGGAAGTCATTGACCAGTTCCGAGCTTGCCAATACAGCAATGGCATCGTGATTGGTAAAGGCCAGATGCAGCACATGGTGCACTGGCAGCACGTCTCTGAGCTTGTGATAATGCGCACGATCCTGGGCATAGTGTGGATCATAAATAATAATGTATTCACGATCTTCACTGACATCTACCGGGGTAATGCGCATTTCGCCATTCAGTTCTGGCTGATAGAACATGTTATAGCGGGCATCTTTAACATCTTCCGGATCAATCGAGTATTGCGGCACCATCGCCACGGCGCGCTGCACGTCCAGAGCATTAGAATATTTAATGGCCGCATAACCGCCCATTGAACCGCCATAGGCAATACGCTGTTCAAATGGCGCAATCAGTTCAGCAATCGCATCCAGCATGGCTTGCATAGACGCTTGTGGAAACCAGGATTTATCTTTGGGCATAATCCCAAGCACATTGAATTCAAACTTTTGCAGCGACTTCTCTGCATTGATGGTGGTTCCCTTGGCACGGGTAATCAGATCCCCGAAGGAGAAGATCAGTTCTGAAGATGATCCCGGCATAAAGATCGCGCGAATGTGCTCATCTTCAAAGACGATTTGTTTTTCCATAACTTTCCCATGCCTGTAAAACGTACGCTTCCATTACAAATTCAATGGCGCAAAACGATGCAAAAATGAATATGCTATTTTATAGCGAAGACCAAGATTAAAAAGCGCAAAATATGACACAATCATTGCATCCTGCTGCAAAACAGGGGTTTAGCAGCGCTGCTGAGCGCTATCAGCAGGTGCGCCCAAGTTATCCTGAAGCATTAGTGCCCTGGTTGCAACAGCAGCTTGGCTTAACTACGGATGCCCAACTACTTGATTTAGGGAGCGGTACTGGCAAATTTCTGCCCCAGCTGAAATTCATCAGTTCACATATTCTGGCAGTTGATCCTGTCGCGGAGATGTTAACGCAACTCAAGCGGGTTCATCCAGATATTCCGACCTTGCAGGCGATGAGTGACGCCCTGCCACTGGAGAATGCCTCGATCCATGCCGTGTTTTGCGCACAATCTTTTCACTGGTTTGCCAATCTGGATAGTTTGAAAGAAATCCATCGGATACTGAAAGATCGGGGCTATCTGGTACTGATCTGGAACCAGCGTGATGTTAATGTCGGCTGGGTCAAAGCTCTGGCAGATTTTATTCTGCCGATGGAAGGTGATACACCCCGTTATCATAGCGGTCAGTGGCATGATGTATTTCAGGATCAGCAGCTGTTTCGCCCCGTAGCAGAAACAACCTTGCAGCAGATCCATTCAGGCACTGTGGAACAGGTGGTTTCCAAACGTCTGCTCTCGACCAGTTTTATTGCCGCCCAGCCTGACGATGTACAACAGCAACTGAAATCTCAGTTTGAACAAATCGTTCTAGCGCATACTGGCAAGCAGCCTGATGAACAGATTGACTTCCCTTATGTCACCCATGTTTATATCTTTCAAAAAATTCCAACGCCTTAATAAAACTTTATAGGACAGAACAATGCTAAATATCCAAAACCTCAGCCGAATCACCTTGCTTAGCTCTACCCTGTTTCTGCTGGCGTGTAATCAGAAAGATGCACCGAAGCCGGAAGCAACTCAGCAAAATGAAGCAGCTGAAGAAATGATGAATGAACTGAAAACACAGCCAGTGAAGGATTTTCCAAAAACGGCTGATGATCAACAGGATATTGCCGTACTGGATGACTTTGAGCAGCGCTTGCAATCCTTAAATGATGATATAGAAGCCGAAACTGAACGCATGCGTAACGAAGGCAACCTGACGGAAGAATTTATGCAGCAACGCCAGCGCGACCATGTGCAATCGGCACTGGCTTTATTAAAAAGTCTGGAACTAAAAACTGAACAGGGCCGCTATATTCAGGGGCTGATTTATCAATACTGGGAACAGCAGCAAAAACTGCTGGACCAGACTTCTTCAGACCAAACCATCCAGCATGATGCCAAGGAAAATGTAAAAGGTCTGGGACAGTATCTACATGCCCAGGAACAACTGGAACACTGGCGTTCACAATACTCAGAAACAACTGCTGCAAATAAAGCAGAGACAAAATAAAATTAAGGAAGCAAAAGCTTCCTTAATTTTATAGAGGGATAATTAAGCTTCAATTGTTGGTACAGACTAGAAGCATCAAATTTCTTTGCTAAATCATTATTTAACGAGTAAAAAATTATCCTGGATCCCCTCTCCTAAAAGGAGAGGCTTTCTACAAAAAATGCCCTCATCCTGATGCGGAGAATGCTCCTCATCCCTGAGGGAGAAGAAGCTTTCAATACGCATTTAAATATGATGAATAGATCATCATTTTTTGATTTATGAAAGAGATCTAGTATTAATCTTGGGTTAAATAATGCTGCACACCTTCACCCGCCGCACGACCTGTTGCCATACAGGCAGTGAGTAAATAACCACCGGTGGGTGCATCCCAGTCCAGCATCTCCCCGCACAGGAAAACCTGAGGATTAGATTTAAGTTGCAAATGTCCAGTCAGAACGTCACATTTCACGCCACCGGCACAGCTAATCGCTTCCTCAATTGGACGGAAGCCAGTTAGGGGAATCATCAACTGTTTGATTTGCTGTGCCAGACGTTCAGCATCCTGCCAGATCTCTTTCGCCACCAGCTCACGTACCAGTGCAGCTTTGGCGCCTTCCAGTCCTGCCTTACGCCAGACATTGCTTAGAGATTGTTTCTTGCTTAGCTGTAATTTCTTCGCCAGTTGCACTGTGCTTTGATCGGGGAATAGATCCAGATATAGCTGCATTGGCTGACCGCATTTGACCTGCTCACGTAAGCCTCGCCCCTGTTTATAGATCAGACCGCTTTCCAGACCATAATAGCTGATAACGATATCGCCCATCGTCTTATCACTGCCTTCCACCCAGGCCTCGACCCGTTTGAGTGGCTGACCAAAAACGGGCTGCATAAACTTGGACCATGGATATTCTACCCCGGCATTGCTGGCCTGAAAAGGTTCAATTTCTTCTGTCTGTAGCCAGGCCTGCCATTTTCCATCACTACCGAGTTTAGACCAGGATACCGCGCCACAGGCAAGGATAATCGCATTAAAGAGTTCTGTTCGTGGCTCATCAGTTTTCAAATCTAACAGTTCCAATTGATTCTGTTTTAACTGGGTCACCTGATGGCGGTAATGAAACTGTACACCTTGCTCGGCCAGACGTTTTAACCAGGCACGTAATAGCGGAGCTGCTTTCATTTCGGTTGGAAACACCCGCCCAGAAGAACCGATATAAGGTTCAATACCCAAGCCTTGCATCCACTCCTGGATCCAGATGGCATCCCAGCGTTTTACCCACGGTGCCAGCCATTCAGCCTGATCATAACGCTGGACAAACTGTTCCACTGGCTCAGCATGCGAGATATTCAGGCCAGTCTTACCTGCCATCAGGAATTTGCGTGCAGCAGACGGTTTCTGCTCATAGACATGCACTTCATAATCCTGCTGACTCAGTACTTCAGCTGCCATCAGCCCTGCCGGACCTGCTCCGACAATCGCTATGCGTTTGCTCATGGCTTATTCCGCAACCGCAGCATTTTGCCCCTGTAGAGGCTGGAAATCATCAAAACGGGTAACATAACCCTCAGGCTTGCTAATAATCAGCTGCTGACATAGTTCACCACGCTCCAGATACTTGATCTCAAAATGGGTACGTGCCGAATCAGAGGCAATCACCTGCTTCTCATAAGGCAGGCTCCATAACTCTTTCATCTGCTGTTCAGCTTCATCAATATATTCTGGAATGTTACTCGCCAAAGTAATCGAGCCGCCTGTTTTCAGGCGTGACAGCAAAAATTCAAAGAACGGCATATTGGCCCAACGCTGTGCCGGGTTATGTGGTTCCGGGTTTGGATACAGGATAAAAAACTGCTCCACTTGGGCAGGATATAGCGCATGTACCACCCATGGCAGGGCATCAGCATGTACGGTTTGCAAGTTCGGCTGACCTTCCAATTCATGCTGCTTTTGCATCGCCAGGAATTTTTCACGGGTCCGTTCAATCGCAATCAGTTTGTGCTCTGGATGTGTCCGGGTAAATAACAAGGCATGCTTGCCCTTGCCTGCGCCAATTTCTACACAAATCGGTTCAGGGCTGATGCTTTGAAAATCACGAGGGGCATGCATACGCTGCGCTTGAAATTGACGAATCGGCATAATCAGATCAAACTAATGAAAACCGCATAAGTCTAACAAGTGCGGCTATGTTTGCCTAATTGAATCCTGTTTTTTGTGGAGTATTGTCTATGCCAACCACCCTGAAATGCCCACGTTGTGGTGCACTGACTACGTGGGAAGACAATGCGTTTCGTCCCTTTTGTTCCGAACGCTGCAAGATGATTGATTTGGGTGCCTGGGCCAATGAAGACTATAAGCTGCCAACTCAAGATGCCCCGCAAGCTGATGGAGGCCGTGAAGAAGACCAGTTTTAAATGAGACTGACCAGAGGAAAGGAATTCGGATTGAATTCCTTTTTCATTTGGTGCTAGACTAACTTAAAAATAATATATGATTGATTATTAAAATAAAATTTAAATAACTATTCCAATAAAATAACAAAAATAAAAGAGGACATACCGATGTTTATCCTCCTGCTTAAAATTTTTATGTTGTTCTTGACCTTGCTGTGCTGTACCAGCATTGGCCTTGGATTCTGGAAACAGGACTATATCTTTATCTTGATTGGTATTCTGCTGATTCTGGCCATCTGGATATTAAGACTGCAAATTCGGCAGTTGCAACATGATCCTTTTGCATAAATATCGTCCATTTTACTCCTCCCCGAAAAGCAAAAAAGGAATCTCAATAGATTCCTTTTTTATTTTATAGGATAAGCAAAGTATTAACCCGCAGTCCCTGCCACAAATGGATTATGCTGCTTTTCAAAACCAATCGTGCTCATTGGACCATGTCCTGAGATAAACTGAGTCTCTTCGGGCAGGCTAAAGCATTCACGTTGAATTGAATCCAGTAATTGCTGATGATTACCACGTGGAAAGTCAGTACGGCCAATCGAACCTTTAAACAGTACATCACCTGTCCAAAGCAAGCCATGATTGCGATTATAGAACATTACATGGCCTGGTGTATGACCGGGTGCAAAACGAACCTCAAATTCTTCCTCCCCCAGTTTCAATACTTCACCGCCTTCCAGCCATTCGGTCACTTCCACCTTTTCCGGAATCGGGAAACCATAACGGGCAGACACTTCCTGAATCATATCCAGCCAGAAAGCATCCTCTTTATGTGGACCAATCACCGGCACATCCCAAGCTTTTTTTAAAGCACCTACTGCACCAGCATGATCTAAATGACCATGGGTCAGCCATAATGCCTTTACCGTCAGACCGAGCGCTTCGACTTCTGATTTCAGTTTTTCAGGCTCACCACCCGCATCAATCAAAACTGCTTCTTTGCTGTCTGTATCCCATAAAATGGAACAGTTTTGCTGAAAGGCAGTTACAGGAACAATTTTGACTTGGAGCATAGGCTTTAAAACCTCAAGAAATTAGTGAGCGAGAGTATGAGTCAATGCATCAAGATTAGCCTGTAGCAATGAATTGAGCAATTGCAAATGATCCTCACGGCTATTCAATGCCGGAATATAGCTATAGCGTTCACCACCATTGGCCTTGAAGGTATCTGCATTTTCCATTGCCAGTTCTTCTAGCGTTTCCAGACAATCCGCCGAGAAAGCCGGACTCATGACCTGAATCGATTTCACCCCCTGTTTGCCCCACTCTTCAATCAAGGCATCAGTGTAGGGTTTAACCCATTCCTGCTTGCCAAAACGTGACTGGAAGCTAATCGCATACTGATCTTCAGATAGGCCTAAAGCTTCTGCCACCAGTTGACCGGTGATACGACAACGGTCAGCATAGGGATCGCCTTTATCGGCATAAGGCTGTGGAATACCATGGAAAGACATCAACAGCTTTTCTGGCTTGCCATGAATTGCCTGATAGTCACGCACACTCTGTGCCAATGCCTGAATAAACAGCGGATGCTGATAATAATCACGAATCAGTGATAAACCTGGAAGATTACGCTGAGTCAGCACCCATTTTGCCACGGCATCGTACAGCGGTGCAGTTGAAGTGGCTGAATACTGCGGGAACAATGGCAACAGAATCACGTGATCCTGAGGTTGTTCGCTGATCTGGTTGAGAACTGCCTGAATGTTCGGGTTACCATAAGTCATGGCGGGCACCACATTCAGTTCGAATTGCGGATAATGCTGAGTCAATTCTGCTTTTACTGCTGCAACCTGTTGCAGCAGGATTTCGCGCATGGGTGAATCTTGAGCCCAGACTTGTGCATAAGCCTGCGCAACCCGTTTAGGACGGAATGGTAAAATAAACAGACGCAAAATGATCTGCCAGATCGGCTTGGGAATTTCAATGACCCGCTGATCGGACAGGAACTGCTGCAGAAAAGTTCGTACTGCAGGAACGGTAGGAGCATCAGGAGTACCGAGATTTGCCAGGATAATGGTGACTTTGGTTTTAGCAAGCATTCAGATCATCCATCTGGAGAGGTCAATCCCTGTACTTTAACAGTTTTCAATAAATTTATAATATGGACTAATAGGCTGACTTATATTGAAAAACCCGATCTTTATCCAGTAAATTACTTTCTAACAGTTTCTGGGCCTTAGCCGTGATCTGCCACAGTAAGCGCTGACGGTCATCGCGGCCGGTTGGCACAATCCAGTCATTTTGGCGCATCTGGATTTTCAAGCTATGCAAAGCACGAATGTTCATCTGTGCACGCGCCACAGCATGAGCACGTGGCATTTCGATACGCGCATCTTCCAGACCAGTTTCATTTAAATATTCATTCAGGCGCTTAGAGAAGAATTCTTCTGGCGTTGGATTGACGAAAGTAGATCCAAGAATTGCTAAAAGTTCAGCCCAGGTCAGTTTTTTCTGAACTTTGAGTTCTTTAAAGTTACCATCCTGATAGGCATGCATGCGGTACTCAAAAGAAAAAATTTCATGCATGGACACTTTAGGCAAGCTCAGGAATGGATCAGGCTCACGTTTGCCTGCCTCTGCTTCCATTTGGGCAATGCGCGCCTTAAGCTCGTCAATTTGATCATGCAGGGCTTGGGCATTCTGGGGACGCACCCAGCCAGTCACCGGATAGCGTTCCAGCATCTGCGGCATATTCAGGCGAACTGCCATTTCCAGGTCGCGCAGGCTACGGTAGGTAAAGACCTGATCGGCTTCATTCTGTAGCAGTTTTCGGAATTCATTAAATTTTTCACGCAATTCCGCTTTGGCATCATGCAGGGATGGCTCACGGGAGGCAGGGTCATCATGCATAAATACAATAATCGGTTTCTGCTTGGTCACCGCATAGATATATTCAAGGTGCATGTAGCCCACGCCAGAGACAGACTGTTCACCATACTGGCTTCCTAGCAGGATCATCACATAGTCACAGTCATCAATCTGACGGCGAGCAAAGGCAGTACTAAGTGGATTGCGCTGTTCCAACCCCCAAGAGAAGAAGCCCATACCCACCAGTGTCTGTGACAAAATGATACGCTCTGGCTGCATTTCCGAACCAGAGGTGGATATAAAGACCTGATAACGTTTATCCAGCATTCCAAACCCTCTCCAACTACCGCGAATATGCACAGTTCACCTCTATCTCCATGAGCTGCTGCATATGCGTGCCCCACTTAAAAACATCAAATTTTAAAATAATGTAACTCACTGACTGACAGCTCAGCTTATATATTACTTACAGACCATTGAATATCGCCTGGCATCAGGTGCTGTATAATCGGTTGAACTTGCTCAGCATTTTGACCACTGACAAAAATTTCGATTCTCACACTTTGTTTACGCTCGCATTCAAATAATAACTCATTTTTGATCAAAATACGGGCGGTTTGTCTTGCAACAGCCAATCCAGAGTCAATCAATGTCATTTTATGACCAAAAATATACTGAATTGACGATTTTAGGAAGGGGTAATGTGTACATCCAAGCACTAAATAGTCTGCACCCTGATCTACAACTGGTTGTAAAATATTGGTTAATGTCGCTAGGCACGCGGAACTCATCTGCTCGCCAGCTTCAACAAAAGGCACCAGATCCAGACAGGTGACCGGGATCACATTTACGCCTGCTGGTCCAGCAAAACGGGTCATGACATCTTTAATCAGCTGACCACGGAAGGTCGCTGGTGTCGCAAGCACGGCCACAGTTTTAGATTGGGTCGCCAAAACTGCCGGTTTTAAAGCGGGTACCAGACCGATAATCGGAAAACTCTCACCATAATGCGCACGCAAATAATCCAGACTAAACGCTGAAGCAGTATTACATGCCACGACAGCCGCCTTACAGCCTTTGCGATACAGCCATTCAATTGCCTGTGCAGTGAGTTCACGAATGTCCTGATCCTCGCGCGGACCATAAGGCACATTGGCCGTATCGGCATAATAGACAAAGCGTTCATTCGGTAAATGGTGTGCGATTTCTAGTGCGACAGAAAGACCTCCGATTCCTGAATCAAAAATCCCAATGGGTGCATCTGCAGTAACATCAGTAATGGGATCAAGTGTGGACGGAATCGGATAAATGGCGCTCATACAGGGGCTGTTTGCTCAAATGGACAGACATGGCACAAAGCTTAAACCTCAGGTGCCTAAATGCAAGTCTAAATCACCACTTTTCAAGTTTAATACCGTTTCACCTTCAGAATTTTCGATGAGCTCACCCATTTCTACCAGATGTAAAAAGGCGGCGCGCTGGATCAATGCATTAATGCCAAAACGCACATGTACATAAGGACGCTGTTCATCAGCAAAAGCACGCATAAAAATCGGATGTTCTTTATCTACAATAATGACATCCTGCGTAGTCGTCGTTAGCTGAATATAGCTTTTTCCATCAATTTCCACCTGATCAGCCTGCCCTACAAATAAGGGCTCATCTTCGACCTCAATTTCGATCTGCTCAACCGGGGTTTTTAGATAGAACTTGCCATCTTCTTTCCAGAGTACTGTTGAGAACAGGTCAATCATCGTCTGGCGTTTGATCAATTGACCTTCGTGCCACCATTCTCCATTGGCTAAAACCTTCAAATCCATTGTGCCACAATACTTTGGTTTCCACTGTTCCAAAGGGGGTATTGACCTTTTATGACTGCCCTGTACATCTTTTATGTATTGTGCAATGTTTGTTAAATTTTTATCATCACTCATGACTGTTTTTTTCGTCGAATGATTCGTTTCTGCTGACTTATCCATAGTAGAAGACCTTAATGACGGAAAAATAATATGTTTCAGCCAATTGGCTTAAACTGGGTTTAAAACTATACTAGCCCACAATATTAAAGACACTAATCTTTTTGTGTCCAGGAATTATAGATACTCATGGCAGCACCCGATCATCCGATTATGGTTGCCACCGAATGTAATATGAGGAGTCCCACATGGAGCACATCGAACGTGAATCGATGGAGTTTGACGTAGTCATCGTAGGCGCAGGCCCTGCGGGTCTTTCTGCGGCGATCAAAATCCGTCAGCTTGCAATTGAAAACAACCTGAATGATCTGTCTGTTTGTGTCGTGGAAAAAGGTTCCGAAGTCGGTGCTCATATTCTTTCTGGTGCTGTACTTGAGCCGCGTGCCATGAATGAGTTGTTCCCGAACTGGAAAGAAGAAGGCGCTCCGCTGAATGTTCCAGTGACAGAAGACAAAACATTCTTCCTGCTGTCTGAAACGACTTCTAAAGAAGCACCACACTGGATGGTGCCAAAGACCATGCACAATGATGGCAACTATGTCATTTCATTGGGCAACGTGGTGCGCTGGTTAGGCCAGAAAGCTGAAGAACTGGAAGTTTCAATCTTCCCAGGTTTCGCAGCTGCTGAAATCCTTTACCATGAAGATGGTTCAGTCAAAGGCATCCAGACCGGTGACATGGGCATCGGTAAAGATGGCGAACCGACACATAACTTTACTCCAGGTTATGAACTGCATGCCAAATACACCATCTTTGCTGAAGGCTGCCGTGGTCACCTGGGTAAACGCCTGATCCAGAAATTCAACCTGGACAAAGATGCGGATCCACAGCATTACGGTATCGGCATTAAAGAACTGTGGGAAATTGATCCTGCGAAACATAAGCCAGGTCTGGTCATGCACGGTGCCGGCTGGCCATTGAATGAAACAGGTTCTTCTGGCGGCTGGTGGTTATACCATGCGGAAAATAACCAGGTGACTCTGGGCATGATCGTGGATCTTTCTTATGAAAACCCACACATGTATCCATTCATGGAAATGCAGCGCTGGAAAACTCATCCGCTAATCAAGCAGTATCTGGAAGGCGGTAAACGTATTTCTTATGGTGCGCGTGCGGTAACTAAAGGTGGTTTTAACTCTCTGCCGAAATTCACTTTCCCAGGTGGTTCTTTAATCGGTGATGATGCGGGCTTCCTGAACTTTGCCAAGATCAAAGGCTCACATACTGCGATGAAGTCAGGCATGCTCTGCGGTGAAGCGGTATTTGAAGCAATCAAGGCCGGTGTAGAGAAAGGCGGTGACCTGGCAGTTGCACGTGTAACTGAAGGCGAAGATTTCTTCGTGAAAGAATTGACTGCGTATACAGACAAGTTCAACAACAGCTGGTTGAAAGAAGAGCTGTATAGCGCGCGTAACTTTGGCCCTGCAATGCATAAGTTCGGTCAATGGATGGGTGGTGCATTCAACTTTATTGACCAGAACGTGTTTAAAGTACCATTTACCCTGCATGACCTGGTGCCAGACTTTAAGACATTGAAAACTGTTGATGCGGTGAACTTCAAGCCGAACTATCCAAAACCGGATGGCAAGCTGACTTTTGACCGCCTGTCTTCAGTGTTTGTATCGAACACCGTGCATGAAGAAAACCAGCCTGCGCATTTGAAACTGACCGATGCTTCAATTCCAGTGAACGTGAACCTGCCAAAATGGGATGAGCCAGCTCAGCGCTACTGCCCGGCGGGTGTATATGAAATCATGGAAAATGATGACGGTTCGAAGCGTTTCCAGATCAATGCAGCCAACTGTGTGCACTGCAAAACCTGTGACATCAAAGACCCTTCTCAGAACATCACCTGGGTAACACCGGAAGGTGCTGGTGGTCCAAACTATCCAAATATGTAATCTCTTATGAGATATAAATAAACCTGCTTTCGAGCGGGTTTATTTATATAAGTTTTATAATATCCCTTTTAAAGCACTTAAGTATTTTTAGAAAATTTAATTTTATTTTTCTTTATTGGTTGCTTTTAAATACCAGATTGTTTCACCCCAATCACTTTCTAATTTTAGGAAAATATCTCCTTTTACAAAATACTGTGATTCAGACTGATTCGCGGGACTCCACCTTTTAAATAGAATTCACCTCGCTGTTGATATATCGCTGGACCTTCCCAAGCATAGAGTTTCTAATCTTTTGGAACTGTATATTCAAGATATTCACCCTTACTATTCCAGCTCACCCTAATGCAAATATATCTCTCCATTCCTTACGACTTTTTAACTTAACAAACTCAGACTTTCTCATCCAACAGATACCATTATCCAAACTTCCGGGCGCTGGATTCGACTTTCAATTTTTAACATGTTATACATTTAAACACTCATTATTATTTTTTTACTCATCATTGATACAGCCAACTGCGCACGCTGTAAGACCTGTGACATTAAAGATCCTTCACAGAATATTATGTGCGTTATACTTGATCTTGCTGATGGCCGAACTATCTAATATTTAATTTATTGAATAAAGGATTCTCATATACAGATTTTTTATTAACTTTTAAAACTAATTATTCTGAGTTTTTTCAAATTCATTATTTTCATAAGCTATTTGTTCGTGGATAGGCCCTAATTTTTTATCCACTCTTTTACCTTTCCAACTTCGTTTTGATTCATATACCGTTCGTTGTCTAAAGTAACTAAATGGCTCTGCATTATAGATGAAACCATATTTCGAATCGTGTACATAGCTTGAATAAAAATCTACTGCTTCTTGTGAAACATTTTTTTCCCAACTCTGTAATTCCCAATCATCTATATCGACTAAAAACTCATAAGCTTTAGCAAATGGATAAATAATTCTAAATACGTGTTTTATACCTGTTAAATTGGATTGATCAAATGTGGTGAAGTTTTTAGCTTTTTTAACTCTTTCAACTTCAGTGGCCATATCAGCAGGACCTGTTGGTAAAGAAAATCCTGCTTCTTCTCGAGCAATTTGACTCACTGAAAGATAGGCTGGATCTTCTTTTGATTTATCTGCTGCTAAATATTGTTGTCGTTGACGATGTAAAGTTCCATAGGCACCATATTGAATCTTCATATAATTTTTCTCTGTACACGACAAAAATAGATAACTCATTGAAATAATGTCACAATAATTGTTTTCTAACGACGAATACTATGACACATCTCAATGAGTTATATCTTATCTTAAACAAATCTCTAAAATGGAACAAGTCACATTTAAAGTGCTTTGCGCTCATCATGCTTGTGATTATTTTAAAGCAAACATGTAATCTTTCTTCTGCATCTAAAGCCTTGCCCATCAAGTGTTTACCACAATCATTTTATCGACGTATGCAGCGCTTCTTTGCAGGTCAGTATTTTGATTATCGTCAAATTTCTCAGTTGATTTTCAATATGTTTTCATTCGACCAAGTGCAACTGACTTTAGATAGAACCAATTGGAAATGGGGAAAACGAAATATTAATATCCTGATGCTCGCAATCGTTTATCGTGGAATAGCGATACCTATCCTTTGGACATTGCTTAATAAACGTGGAAATTCAGATACGAAAGAGCGTATTGCTTTGATTCAACGCTTTATAGCCATTTTTGGTAAAGACCGTATTGTGAATGTGTTCGCAGACAGAGAGTTTATCGGTGAGCAGTGGTTTACATGGTTAATTGAACAAGACATCAACTTCTGCATTCGTGTTAAAAAAACTTCATTGTCACCAATCATTTAGGAAAGAATCATAAAATTAGTGATTTATTTCGCCATCTTAAAGTTGGTCAAATTGAATGTCGTAAACGACGGATTTTGGTTGGTCGGGTGAAACTATATATAAGTGCACTACAGTTAGAAAATGGAGAGCTTTTACTCGTCGTTTCTCCTCAGTTTAATGCCAATGCTATTCAGGATTATGCATTACGCTGGGAAATTGAAACCTTATTCAGTTGTCTCAAAGGACGCGGGTTTAATCTTGAAAATACGCGCTTGACAGACCCTAGACGAGTGAAAAAATTGATTGCGGTGTTAGCTATAAGCTTCTGTTGGTGTTACTTAACGGGTGAATGGCAACATAATCAAAAAAAAGCGATAAAAATAAAGAAGCATGGACGACTCTCAATGAGTTTATTTCGCTATGGTTTAGACTATGTTCAAATGGCGATTCAGCGTTTAATTGGTTTTGGGAAAAAAGAAGAGTTTAAGGAAATTTTGGCAATTTTAAGAAAGCAGAATCCTGATAGGATAAGGGTTCTGTGAAATTTGTCGTGTACAGAGATAATTTTTAATATCTTTTTTTACATCACCTGTCGAGGCTCCTGCTGCTTTTTGAACGGCCTCGAAAAGTTGCTGGGTTTTTTCTTCGATCTTAAACTCTTCATTAAAGATTTTAATGTCATTATTTTCTAATTCGCTATAACCAAATACTTTCACACCTGATACCGCTGCACTTTCAAGCATATGCTTTAAAGGTATACGAGCAAAATTATTACTAATTGTTTGTGAACTTGGCTCATAGCCACCACCAACATCGGAATGCATCCCAGGATAGACTATTTCTTTCCATCTTCTTGGGTTAGCCAATTTTTCATCTATATGGATAGAATCAACTGGGAAAGCGAAGCGTAATTCATTACCTGCCACTAGATGTAAGCAATTTTTTACTCTCGGATCGACCACCATGTCTCGTCCTTTAAAACTAAGTTTATTTGGCATATTGGTCGCAGGCAATCCAAAAGAAGCAACCGTATCAAATATACCTAAAAACTGTATTTCCATTGGTGCAAGTTCTGCTTGACCTGAGATTTGATACTTTAGGCTCAAGTCCTCAGTTTCAGTCTTCCAAATCATTTCATTAGAAAATACCCGTGCCAGTGCAGCCCCGCGTGAGAAACCAAAGATCGATAAATTAACTTTTTTGATTAGACGATGTTCGTTGAGCTTTGCCTCCATTTTAACTATCGCTTCATTTTTTCGCGCTTCAACCTGAGGCTTTAAGGTTGCCTCGGCTTGGGCTATTTTTTGTTTTAAAGTGTTTTCCAAACTTTTACTAATCTGACTCTCACCATATTCTAAGCGTCTTCTACCACCAATGCCTGTAAAACCGCCCGAAAGATCATGATCTTGCACTTTAGCTATTATGTTATCAACTTTGCTCAGCTCACCATTAAATGGGGTTCCAACCCCAGAAACATAAATAGGATGATTGAACTTCACTGGCGACTTTGTACGCTCAATTTCGAATAAACTATAAGATTGTGCATTTCGCCATAACTTTGCTGGATTGGCGAGTTTTCCTTTATCTTGGTCTGCTTCTAAATTGTTTCCTGTCCCATCAAAAAAAACAGAAATGTTAACTACATCAGCACAATCTTGCTTGGATTGTGGATGCAGATTACTGACATCTTGATTGCTATTTTTTATTTTTTGTAATTGAGAAACCATATTCTTACCTTTTTATTTTTTTATCATTTTCATTTAATTCATCAATTAATTTCGATCTCACCTCTAATCCTTTTTTTGTAGCATCAGGCATATTCCGCCCTTCCGTCAATGTGATTTCAACCGTATCATCCGGATAAAGATGTACAGCTAAATAACTTTTTCCTTTCAAATCCTCTTTGGTTAAATAAGGAACATTTTTTGCGACGTGTTGTTTACGAATATTTGTTTGTCCCCATGTAATATATTGTGGTCCAGTAATAATCGCAGATCGTTTGGTGGCTGCACCAAATCCTCCTCCGACTTCCTCGCCATTTACCTGTACAATATAAGGTCTATATCTTGGATCATAACCAAACGATGTCGTCGTAAGAACATAGGTTTTACCGGAACCTGAACTGCATCCCACCAAGCCTAAAACCAGGCCTGCTGGTAGCATCACAATTTTTTTAAATATATTCATAACATTGCCTATCAAGACTCCAACTTCTTTTCAAACAGCTTCGAAAAGTTAATACTGAGATGCTGGTTCCTTATATCTTGATTACTATGTTTTGTAATTGAGAAACCATATTCTTACCTTTTTATTTTTTTATCATTCTCATTTAATTCATCAATTAATTTCGATCTCACCTCTAATCCTTTTTTTGTAGCATCAGGCATATTCCGCCCTTCAGTCAATGTAATTTCAACCATATCATCTGGATAAAGGTGCACTGCTAAATAGCTTTTACCTTTTAAGTCCTCCTTGGTTAAGTATGGGACATTTTTTGCAATATGCTCTTTATAGCTATTTCCTTCCCCCCATTTGATGTATTGTGGACCTGTAATAACTGCAGATCGTTTGGTAGCTGCCCCAAATCCTCCTCCAACTTCCTCGCCATTCACTCGCACAATATAAGGTCTATATCTTGGGTCATAACCGAACGATGTTGTCGTAAGTACATAAGTTTTACTTGAGCCTGAACTACATCCCACCAAACCTAAAGCCAAGCTTACTGGTAGCATCACAATTTTTTTAAATATATTCATAACATCCCCTATAATTTTTAATTTACTTAAAGAATATTCCTAACTTCACGCGTTGCTTTGATGATTAATTAATTGTGTTAGCATAAAGTTTATGATTTATTCGTTTTCTTCAACTGAACTCTCTAAGTCTTCCATCGCCTGATCCATTGTGATCATCTTATTCTTCACTTTTAATAGCACACTTTGAAGAAGGTCATCTTGTTCGAAATTATTTTTATATATCAAAGTTAGACAAATAAAATTTAAAATATCCCGAGTACCTTCCAAACCATATTCACGTGCTAATGCTATTTTTTCCACAACATATGGGTAAAGCTCCCATTCCTTAAAGTCCTCAACCAAGAAAGGATTATTCAGATTTAGATAATAAATCAAATGATCAGGAAAGGTTGCTTCTACCATCATGTCTTCTTGTACTGGCGTAAACGTAAACGGATTTTGCCAATCATAAAATTTCAAAGATTCATGACCATTACCGCCGATGATTTTATGTAATTTGTCTTTTCGATCCCAATACCACCAACTATGAATAGGCTCTAATAAAACTTTCTTCTGCTGGTCTGATAACACTTGCTGCTTAACATAAAGAGTCTGGTCTGAAATTTGACCGACTAAAGTACCAAGAATAGCTGGATCCCAAAATGCTAAATACATCTCTAATCCACTTTCAAACTGGACATTCAGAAATTGCCTCAAATGTGAATATAAACTATCAAAATCTAAAGGACTTATTATTAAAGTTAATCGAGGAGTCCCAACCACGCGTTTAGAGATATATTGCCACTCGATATTATAATTGTGCCCGAGTTGAACCAAATGAGGTGATATTTTTGCAGCTTTATCACCAGCAGCTTCTGTTAATAAATTACGATCATGTAAATGTGAATTCTTTTTTAAAAACCGACTGTCTTGTGCTGCATCAGCCAAAGCATAAATAAAATAAGTCTTATTTTCCCCAGATGGATATTCTTCAAAAAAATATTGTAAATCAGGATGTAATAAATTTATCATTTATAAACCCTCCCCTTTATTGACAAATGCACCACGTTGGCTTGCTCTTCGTGCCAAACATTCCCAACACACACTTTGTGGGAAGAATGGTAAGTTCATATTTACTTTCGTGCCAGGTACAAACTGATGCTGCCCGGCCTTCACCTCAAACTTGCCACCAGTGGTTGGCAAAATTCCTGAATTACTGATTTCAATCTGAGAACCGCCTGCGGTTAATACAATTTTCTTGGCTGCGGTCATTTCGATCTGATCTTCAGTAGAGATAATTTTTATATCTTTACGCGCAAAAACATCTATTCCATCTCCTTGTGCTTGAATCTCGACTTTGCCTTTACCTGCATATAAGCGTACTCCGTCTTGCGCTGCGAACAGGCTTAGTTTCTGGCTGGCATGGGCAATCAAAGATTGTTGTGTACTCAGGTTAATACTCTCTCCTGCACTTTGACTAATCTGGCCATCAGCAGATAGATGAATGTCCTGCTGGGTACTCAGCGCAATCGATTGTGGTGCCGTTAGGATCATGATTGCCTGTTTAAAGGCAGCAGCTTTTTTCTGATCCTGTTGTTCAATCTGCTCAATCAGGCTTTTTAAATTCTCAAAAATTTCCAATGGATCAGTTTGCTGATTTTTAGCCACATCACTGAGCGCCTGGCTTACCTGTAGAGCTGATTGGAGCTGGCTTTTCGCTGGTTCAGCATCCATATGTGAACCATCTGCAGCTCGCTGTTTATGAGTCGAGATCAACAAACCTTCACCGGCACGGACTGCACCCCATTGGTCAGTTCTGAGTTCAAAACCTTCTCCATGCCCTTCACTTTCAGCCTGTTGTTTCGGATGGCTCAAATCACCCAGGTTAAGTTGACTCGCAGCATGGCTGCTATGCAACTGTGCACTGATCTGTCCGGTGGTATCATCAAAACGTAACTGGTTAAAACCTTCTCCTTGCACTTCTTGCGAACGGATACCACTAAGTTTTTGGGTCTCTGGTAAGCGTCCTTTCTTGTCAAATTTTGTTGGTGAACGCTGACCTTCATGAATTCGGCCCACCACAAAAGGCCGGTCAATATTGCCATCAAAAAAGTCGACCACAACAATTTCACCAATGCGTGGCAAGAAGCGCACACCATAACCTTCCCCTGCCCACGGGGTCAGTACATCCACCCAGGCCGAGTCAGTATCACTATCATTCGTTCCGGCTCCATTATCATGGGTATGATCATCAGGACGAGTGAATAAAAACCTGATTTTGATGCGTCCCCATTTATCCACATAAATGTCTTCACCTTCTGGCCCGACTACTTTTGCCCGTTGCGAATAGGCTTGTGGTCGATGCAATAAGGGCTGAAATTCAGGAACCACAGGAATATTGCGACGTTGCAAGACTAAATGATTTGCCTGGCGCTCATCAGCATCTTTAACTTTTGTTAGCTGCCATTGGCTTTGCTGGATTAAAATATTGACCTGTACATTCAGGTCTTTGGGCAAATTATTCTGGTTATAAAATTGCTTGGAAAGAATCAGAAATTCTTGATCTGCTGACTGATGCTGGTCAATTTCTGGATGCTGATCTAGTCGAAACCAATAACCAACTTGCGCATCACGTACAGTGGATGTTGCCGAGAACTGCTTGGCCTGCGAATCATAAAAATGTTGCAAGTTCTGGTTAACTTTCTCAATTTGTACAGCGGATGCTGGTGTCGCCTGATCTTCATGCTTAAGATCAGTGACCCATGCCGGGCTGAAATTCCACGCCTGTTCCAGTCCCAGACTGGCATTATCCTGAACCTGACTATGCTGATGCTTGCTTTGGACTGAACCTGCACCCTCTTCCTGACTCAAGCGATCGGCATGCCAGCGCTGGATATGTACTGCAGTCGGCTGTAACTGTCGCTCTGCAATAAAGCTGGTCATGCTATCCGCCTGCTCTGTCGCACTGGAAGGATGAAAACGGATTACCCGACGGCTTAAAGCCTGATACTGGCTATTGTCATCAATCAATCTGAGTTTCTGTGCTTCAATCGGTGCTGAGGAATGTAGGACCATTAGCTCAGATTCATCAATCAACCAGTTAATGCCTTCACTGCGCCATAAACGGGTTAAAAATTCATAGTCCGTTTCATTTGACTGCATGCTAAAAGGACGCACATCATAGGTCTGTAGCAAACCTGATAAATCCAGCTTGAGTGCAGCCGCAAATAATGGACTTTTACTCTGCCATTCCTTAAATAATATTTCGGTAATATCACGGACACTTTTGTTCATAAACACACGGCTATTCCGGCGTTTATGCCAAAGTGAAGTGGCATCTTCCAAGCTAAGTTTATAAAGCGTTAATGCGCCATCACTTTGCTCCTGAGCTGCCTGGGTAATAATTCCTGAACTGCGAAACAGCTGTCCCTGATCCGTGACCTGATCTACAGCGACCTGTGTGCCTATAAATCGTTTTAAAGGAATCAAAGCATTGGTAGATAAACAGATCAGCTCTATTTTCAGCCCTTGATTGAGCACATGCTGACCATCGATCTGTTGCAAAAGGACTTCAGAGTTGAGCTGCTGATTGGAAAACTGAATATGTAAAGCACGTTTCTGTGCGCTTAACCCTAATTGTTCGAGTATTTGAGCAATAGAACTTCTGATCATTTTTATTTTTTTATGATTATTTTTGCGGCATTATAATAAATTTAGTTGATTAAGCCTAGCCAGTTTGGTCCGGTAGATTTGCTCTAATTTTAATCTGACCTGAGAAAAGATATTGGTTTGATCAAGAGATGGGCTTCGTTAAACTTTATCGTTTTAGACTCGAGTTCTTAGTGTGTAATAGGCTTCAAGCCTAAAAAGTGTTGATTAATTGAATCAGGGCAAATGATTCAGTTCATCTGCCCAATAAGTTATTAACCTTTTTTTACCAGATAATGAAACTCTTTATTGCCATTTTCATCGAGGCGTTCTTCCTGGAGCAGTAATTCATGCCCCAGATGCATACAGAATTTTGGAATATCCCATGAAGTTGAATTATCTGTCGCGAAGACCTCAACCACATCACCTGACTTGGACTTACGGATCGCCTGATGCAGCATCATCACAGGTTCCGGACAGCGTAAACCACGGGTATTCAATTGCAGGCTAGGAGTAATTTCAGCTTCAGACATCGGCATGCTCAGGAGGGAAAGACTGCCTTATTTTAACATAAACATGTGTTTGTACCCATGACTGGCTTTATTGCCATTTTCATTTTAATCCGCTGACTGCGACGGTCACAGTCGTCCTAAATAATTGCAATAGACAACTGTATTTTCTGCGGTATGATAAAATTACATTTTTTTTAGATATTAAGAGTTTTTAGGAAAGATCATGCACGAGGAATCAGGCCCGTCGTGGGGTATGCGCGGCTTACGCAAATGGCTGGGAACCGCTCCCGAAACTCGCGACGAACTGCTAAAATTAGTACAAGATTCACGTCGCTTTCTAGAACCCGATACTGTAGCGATGCTTGAAGGCGTACTCGACCTTCCAGCGACCAAAATTCGTGAAGTGATGACACCACGAACTTCCATGATCAGCTTACAGGAAGATGACCAGCTTCTTGATATTCTGCATGTTTTGGTAGAATCAGCGCATTCACGCTTTCCCGTATTTTCATCAGATCAGCCAGATAATGTGGTAGGCATTCTCCTTGCCAAAGACTTGCTGCCTTTCCTGACCGAACCGACGTCTAAAGTCGATATCCGTGCCTTAATGCGCCAGCCACTGTTCGTACCTGAAAGTGCACGTTCAGATCAGGTCCTGCGTATGCTGAAAAACACCCAGACCCATATTGCCGTCGTGATTGATGAATATGGTTCAACCTCTGGTCTGGTGACATTAGAAGACATTCTGGAAGAGATTGTCGGTGAAATTGAAGATGAACATGACATTGCCGATGAAGAAGCACTGTATATTGTTCCAGACAATGACCCGACTACAGCCAATACCTGGATTGTGCAAGCACTAACCCCAATTGAGCATTTTAACAATATGCTTAATGCCGACTTCTCTGATGATGAAGTAGAAACCATGGGTGGTCTGTTATTGCAAGAAATCGGGTTGGTGAGCGATTTAGAAGGCCAGGTGATTGAGCTTGGAAATTGGATCTTTACCATTCTGGAAGCAGATGCTCGCTCTATTCATTCGATCCGGGCTGTGCGCCAATGAGGGCACATTTCGACAAGTTGTTGAAGCTGTCTGAAAGTTCTGAGCAACTTCCACTGATTTATCCCCTGCTGCTGTCTTTACTTTCCGGTGCCATCTTTAGTTTTGCGCTGGCGCCGTACCACTATTGGTGGTTGGCCATCCTGTCGCCGGCGCTGCTTTATGCTTGTCTGCGTAAACGTAGTGCCAAACAGGCCTTTAGCATTGGCTGGGCTTACGGGATTGGTCTGTGGTTTGTCGGTGCTTTCTGGCTGTATACCTCAATCCATGAGTATGGAGATACCAGTTCATTTCTCAGCGTACTGATGATCCTGTTTATGGCTGTGGTGATGGGCCTGTTTACTGCAGTACAAACCTTTATCTACCGCCGCTTTTTCCCGGAAACACCCCTAACTTTTGCGCCATTATGGGTACTGTTTGAATGGGCGAAGACCTGGGTTTTCACAGGTTTCCCATGGCTATTTGCCGGCTATGCCTTTACCGAACGCTTCCTGGATGGCTATGCACCACTCTTCGGTGTGTTTGGCGTATCCTTCGTGGTGATCATACTGGCTTGTGCCTTGGTAGAAATCCTGAATCGTCGTATATTCTGGGCAATCCCCTCCCTGCTGCTCTTGCTGGGGGCCTGGGGTGCTTCGCAACTGACGTTTGTGGAACAGAAAGAAGGCAGCAAGCCACTCAGTGTTTCCCTGATTCAGGGCAATATTCCACAAGATCTGAAATGGCTGACTGAATATCAGCTCAAGACCCTGCTGATCTATGCCAATCTGACCAAGACCGAATGGGGTCGTGATTTAATCGTCTGGCCGGAATCTTCGATTCCAATGTTCCAGGCTGATATTCCTGATTTTCTTGACGCGATGAAAGCACAGGCAGAGAAATCTGGAACCTCCTGGGTAACCGGTATTCCTTATTGGGATTTAAAAGAATCCCAGACCGCAGGCACACCTAAGTATTACAACAGCATCATGGCCAGCGGTGATGAAGCAAGTGGTCTATACAAGAAACAGCGCCTGGTACCATTTGGCGAATACATTCCACTCTCTGGTGCACTTAGCTGGGTACTCCCCGCTTTGCAAAATGACCCATCTATGAGTGGTTTTTCTCGTGGAGCAGATAACCAGCAACCGTTGAATATCAAAAATCAGCATCTCGGCTCTGCGATCTGCTATGAAGTCGCTTATCCGAATCTGACCCGTCGCAATGCCAGTCAAAGCGACTTTCTGGTAACAGTATCGAATGATGCCTGGTTTACTGGAACTGCCGGACCACAGCAACATCTGCAAATGGTGCAAATGCGTGCCAAGGAAAATGGTCGCTGGTTTATCCGTGCCACCAATACCGGTGTAACCGCCTTTATTGATCATCATGGTCATATCGTGAAACGTGCACCTATGGATCAGGAAGCGGTATTACGCGGTGAGTTGCCAGCGATGCAGGGTGAAACACTGTATATGAAACTGAGTGACTGGCCTGTACTGATTTTCTCGGCCCTGCTGTTATTACTTGGATGGCGCTTTCGTCCGCGTAAAGTGGATGTGAGCTTTAAGTCAAGAAGATAAATCTCTAACAAGTCCTCCTTTGCAAAAGGGGGGATTTAGGGGGATTAATCTTATAAATCCCTCCCTTGCGAAGCATTGCTTCTCACCCTTTGTAAAAGAGAGGAGCAATAAAAAAAACCGAGGCATAATCCTCGGTTTTTTTATTGGGGAAGATGATTAAATCTGTACAGCAAGATAGGACAGCATGCTGGCCAATGACAGCATTGGCAGAAAACGGTAGAGTTGAACCACACCACGCTCAAAGGATGAAACTTCTTCCTGTTTCACATTCATCACGCTGGCTTTTAAGGCCGACCAGAAGCACAAAGCGAGCAGGCTGCTCATCAGACTCAGTGCAAAGAAACCCACCATAATCTGGCTGCTACCTTCCGTGCTTTGCCACAAATGCAAAACGCCCTGGCTCACCGGAAGAATGCTTAAAACCAAAAGGACAGATTTCAGCATCGACCAATGAAACTGGTTTATTTCATCTCCTAAAATTAATGCTTTCATACCCACTCCTTTGGCTAAATCTTTGCCATGGAAATCATTATGAGCTTTTTTATAGAAATGAAAAGTCTATATTTATTGCTATTTTAAGATAATTGTAATCGACAAATATGGAAATAATTCTTATTATGACTCTCAAATAGAATGGATTATAAAATTATTTTTTAATTCATGCACCTAGATTATATTTATGTATTAAGAGTTATTATCACTTCACTTAGTATTGAGACACCCAATTAAGTGAAGTGATATATCCCATAAATGAGAATTTATAATGATTCTCAATTAAGGTTGATAATAAATATCAGCATCTGTACCTTCACCGCCAGACTGGCCATCGGCACCAAATGAATAAAGATCAAATGAACGTCCATCCGTACCAGGAATGACATATTGCAATTCATTATCCCAGCTGTCTTTCGGATAACCACCTTTAACATAGCCACCTGGTAACCAGTTTTTTGCAGATGCAGGTTTGTTGACTAAAGCATCTAAACCACCTTCCTGCATACTTGGATATTTACCATTATCCAGCTTGTACTGGTCCAAAGACCCGGCAATGCTTTGCAGTTTAATCACGGTAGTATCAACTTTTGCTTTCTCACCACGGCCCATCACGTTGGGTACAATCAGTGCAGCCAATACGCCTAAAATCACAATCACGACCATGACTTCGATCAGGGTAAAACCTGAAGTATTTTTGATACGCGTCATATGTGAGCGTACTTTTGAAGAACCTGGCTGTTCATTCATCATCTCAGTCCTTTTCATTGCATGTCTCTCATTGCTCAATTTTGAAAATCTGTTTGGGCTTTCTATAATTGGAATTCTACCCACACCTTATTTAAATCATATTATTCATATTCACAATTGGCAGCATCACTGCAATTACGATTACTAACACAATACTCGCCATCAGCACCAGCATCAGTGGTTCCAGCAAAGCCAGTAAAGTCGAAATCAGTGTGGCCACTTCACGGTCCTGCATGGTCGATGCCCGCTCCAGCATCCGGTCCAGTTCACCAGAAGCTTCACCACTGCGAATCATTTGTACCATCATCGGTGGGAAATAACTACTACGCTCCAGCTGGGTCGCCAGGTTGCCGCCTTCAGTCACTTTTTCTGCGGCCAGATTAACGGCATCACGAATGACCCAGTTATTGCTCACCGCCGCACCAATTTTTAAGGCATCGACCAGCGGTACACCAGAACGGGTCAGAATAGACAAAGTACTGGCAAAGCGGGCTGCATTAATGCCTCGTGATAGTTTGCTAAATAGCGGTAATTTCAAGGTCAGACGGTCAAAAGCATAATGCCCAGCAGTCGTCCGCAGAAAACGAATCAGCAGAAAAATACCCACGGCGCTACCAGCTAACAGGAAAGGCCAGGCCATCCGGATAAAGTCACTGGCTTTCATCAACGTGACCGTGATCCATGGCAGAGCATCTTTGCTCTGGTCAAAGGTTTTGACAATATCTGGGACCACATAGGTCATCAGACCCATCACAATCGCAAAGGACATCAGCAGCAAAATGATCGGGTAAATCATCGCACCCTGAATTTTTTTCTGCATGGCAAAGCGGTTTTCGGTATAGTCCGCCAGCTGGTCCATAATCAGGTCCAGATGCCCGGAACGCTCACCAGCAGCAATGGTCGCAATATACAGTTCCGGAAAACGGCCAGATTGCTGCAAGCCCTGTGCCAGACTATGACCTTCCAGCACCTTGGAACGTACTGACATCAGCAGGTTCTGTACATGTACCTTTTCGCTCTGTTTACCGACGGCGCGAATGGCTTCTTCCAAGGGAATACCGGCGGCAACCAGCACGGAGAGTTGCCGGGTCATGAGTGCCAGGTCATAAGCTGTAAGGCTTTTTTCAAACCAGCGCGGCCGGTAATGCTTGTCCTTCTGCTCAACTGGATCAACAGACACCGGAATCAAGGCTTTGTCCCGAAGTTGCTGACGGATCTGACGTGCAGAATCCCCTTCCAATACGCCTTTTTGCTGCTTACCCGAGGCATCAAGTGCAATAAATTGATATGCTGGCATTGTAATGCTCTAATTTTCCAAAAATTTGCCTCAACGCAGTTGCGTCAGACCATCAAAATCATTCATATTCTTAGATATAAAATATCTGTTCACTCTACCACAACTGCCTTTTTAGCACGACGAAAATTCATCAGGATGTCTCACTTGCCCATCTCAGATCACCCAGCCTCAACTACTCCAGTTTATCGTGTTCGTGTTGCTGTTCCTGTTCACCTATTTGACTGTTTTGATTACAGTTTAAGTGCAGCGCAATACCAGCAGGCTGAGGTGGGTGCCCGCGTGGCGGTGTCTTTTGGCCGGCAGAATCTGGTTGGGGTGATTATGGAGAAACTGCCTTTAGATGCTCCACTGGATTCCAGTTTTAAACTTAAAGATATTACTGAATTGCTGGATGACCGGGCGCTCATTGATGCCAAGGTACTGAATCTGCTGAACTGGTCAGCTCAATATTACCAGTTCCCGATTGGTGAAGTGGTGCAAAGTGCCCTGCCCACACTGCTTCGTCAAGGTAAGCCTTATAACCTTCTGGCCCGGAACTGGAAACTGTTAGATGATCAGGCAGAAGCCAAGGTGCGTCGTTCCCAGCGCCAGCAGGAAGCCTATAAAATTTTAAAATTGCATCCAGTCGGCACCACGGAAACGGTACTGAACCTGGCAGGGATCGAGACAGCAACCCTAAAAGCTTTAGAGAAAAAAGGAATTTGTGAATGTGTGCTGGAAGCACAGGATTTCAGCCCGCAGCCTGTTCAACTGGCACAAATGCCACTTACAGCCAATCCGGAACAGCAGCATGCCATTCAGCAAGTATTGAAATTTAAAAATAAATACCAGGCTTTTTTACTGGATGGTCTGACTGGTAGCGGCAAGACTGAAGTTTATTTGCAGATCATGGAAAAGGTACTGAAACAGGGGAAACAGGTTTTAGTGCTAGTACCGGAAATTGGCTTGACCCCACAAACCATTAGCCGTTTCCAGTCACGTTTCCATTGTCATATTGCCTTGTTGCACTCGGGTTTAAACGACTCGAAACGCCTACAAGCCTGGCAAGCTGCAGAAACCGGTAAAGCCTCGATTGTGCTGGGCACCCGTTCTGCCATTTATACCCCGATGCCTAATCTGGGACTGATCATCCTGGATGAGGAACATGACCTGTCCTTTAAGCAGCAGGAAGGCTTCCGTTATCATGCCCGAGATGTTGCACTTTATCGCGGACATTTGCAGCAATGTCCGGTGCTTCTGGGCTCAGCCACACCAAGTATTGATACCTATGCGCTGGTTGCCAATGGCAAAATGCAGGCGCTGGAACTGAATCAGCGTGCTGGTACGGCATTAATGCCAAAGATCCATATTTTAGATTTAAAAGTGGCACAGAAGCAGCATGGCATCAGCCTGCATCTGATTCAGGAAATACGTAAACGTCTGGAGAAAAAAGAACAGGTACTGGTGTTCCTGAACCGCCGCGGTTATGCACCCGTTTTAATTTGTGACAGCTGCGGCTGGCAGGCACAATGTCCGAATTGTGATGCCAATTTTACCGTGCATCGTCAGCCCTATCAGCATCTGCATTGTCATCATTGCGGCACCCTGCACCGCATGCCGGATCATTGTCCGAGTTGTAATCATACTGAACTCAAAACACTCGGCATGGGAACCGGCAAGGTCGAAGAGCAGCTGAATGAACTCTTTCCCGATCATGAAGTCATTCGTGTAGACCGCGATTCGACCAGTCGGGTCGGTAGCTGGCAGAAAATCTATGACAAGATTCAGAAAAGTGAACCGGCGATTTTGCTCGGTACGCAAATGCTGGCCAAAGGTCACCATTTCCCTTATGTCACACTGGTCGCTATTTTAGATATCGATTCTGGCCTACTCAGTGTCGACTTCCGTGCCACCGAACGTACTGCCCAACTGATTGTACAAGTGGCGGGTCGTGCCGGTCGTGGTGAGCATAAAGGCGATGTCTATTTACAGACCTTACGTCCCGACCATGCTTTGCTCAACACCTTGGTCACGGATAACTACCGGGCTTTTGCCAAACAGACTTTAGAACAACGTCAGATTGCCCGCATGCCACCCTATCGCTATGCAGTGATGATTCGTTGCGAATCACGTGATCAGGCATTAAATACAGAGTTTCTACAGAAACATGCTGCCGTCTTAAGGCAATATCAGGACCTGCAGCTGGAAATCTGGGGACCTATTCCAGCCCCGATGGAACGTAAGGCGGGCCGCTATCAGTCCCATATGGTGCTCCTGTCCGCAGACCGTCCACGTTTGCACTATTATGTCAGGGCATGGTGGCAAGCTATGCTGCAAGACAAGCCTTCCTCGATGAAGTTAAGTCTGGATGTCGATCCACAAGAACTGAGCTAGTCCTGCAAGCTGCAATACGGAAATAAGATTTAAGGTTGAACATGTCGATACTGTTGCAAATTACATTAATTCTGGTGGCAGCATTGCTGATTGTGCCAATCACCCGCTATTTGAAACTGCCAGCAGTGCTGGGTTATTTATTGACAGGCCTGGTGCTTGGTTCTGAAACATTAAATCTTGTTACTGATCCTCAACTTCAGTCGATGCTGATGCAAATTAGCATCCTGTCTCTGCTGTTCTGGGTAGGTTTACAGCTACGACCACAACGCTTCGTCCAGATACCTCAATCTGCCTGGATCTCAACGGCTGCACTGCTATTAGGCTCAGGTATTTTTCTGACTTTATGTTCTGTCATTTTTTTACAGCAAAGCCTCATCACCAGTGTCGTTATTGGACTGGCGGGTAGTCTGTCTGCGATGACGTTAAGTCTCCAACATCTGATGAGGCAGGAGCAGCTCAGCACGTCTCATGGTCAGCTCAGTTATATCAGTCTATTAATTCAAGCTTTGTTGCTGATTCCACTGATTGCCATTATTCCGCTATTTTCAGGCGTAAGTTCTACTGAACATGGCGTGGCTTATTTTGCTGCCATTATGGCAACCTTTACCGGACTGTTCCTGTGTAACCGCTATTTGATGCAACCCTTGTATCGCTGGATTGCCAGAAGCAGCAGTCATGACCTGCATGTCCTGGTGGCAATTTTTGTGATACTCGGCTTACTGGTCCTGATGCAGACGCTGGGACTAACGCTATATTTAGGGGCCTTATTTGCCGGAATTCTGCTGGCAGATTCTGATTTCAGACCTCATGTTGAAAATGCCGTGCAGCCTTTTCATGGTGTATTGATCGGTTTATGTTTTATCAGTATTGGGCTATCGATCCAGCTGAGTGATATCTTGCACATGCCTGGACTGATCATGGGTGGTGCCCTGCTCATTGTCTTTAGCAAATTTGCGTTCAGCTTGGCGATTGCCCGTTATTATCAAAACAGCTGGCGCACCAGTACCTTGACTGCTGCCAGCCTGGCTCAAGGCGGGGAGTTTGCATTTGTGTTACTCACCGTTGCGATGACTCACACCATTGTCGATATCAGCGTGTTGTCACCGCTACTGTATATGCTGGCGCTCTCGATGCTCATGACACCAGCACTTTACTGGTTGCTCGATCAACACATTTTACCGCGATTAGATCGCTCGCATCATCTGGTCGCAGAGTTTGACACTCAGGCAGAGACTTTAGCCCCTGCACCGATTTTACTGATTGGTTTTGGCCGCTTTGGGCAAATCGTAGCGCGTGTACTTCATCAGCAAGGTCTTAGCTTTAGTGTGATGGACAATACAGTTGAAGCAAGTGATCTACTTAAAGATCAGGCTATTCCTTTCTTTCAGGCAGATGCGACTGAGACTTCAGCGCTACAGCTGGCGGATATTGCGTCCAAAGATCAGGTGATTGTTGCGATTGATGATATTGAAGATTCGTTGCTGGTCGTACGTCATTTGCGCTGGAATTATCCAGATCTGAAATTGTGGGTCCGTGCACGAAATCGTCATCATGCCCATCTGCTACATGAGCTAGGTGTGGAACAGGTTTTCCGTGAGACTTATCTTTCTGCTTTATCGCTGACTCAGTCATTACTAACAGTAACCCATCAATCTGCAGAAGTCGCTGAGCAGGCTATTCTACAGTTCCGTCAGCATGATGAAACCTTGCTTAAAGCCGAACAACAAGCCGAATCTGGTGCTGAGTCCTTACATATTCAAAATCACAACAACATAGCAGAATTAAGCTATCTGTTTGAGCAGGATCAACATCGTAAAAGTGTAATAAATCCACTACAGAAGCAACAGAATGTCAACGGCACAGGAATTGATACCTTAACAGATGATCTGGCATAACTTGTGTTTTACAATAGTGTCACCATTAAAGCAGGGTTATGGAGAATTTTATGTCTGATTTACGCCAACGCTTTTTTATTGAGGATAGCCCTGTTCGTGGTGAAGTAGTGCATCTTCAAGAAGCTTTACAAACAATTTTAGCGCAGCGCGACTATGCTCCTGCCGTACAAATCCTTTTGGGCGAAATGCTCAGTGCGACTGCCCTATTGGCAAGTACGTTGAAAATTAAGGGGCGCATCAGTCTGCAGATTCAGGCTTCAGGTACGTTCAAATGGGCGATGGCGGAATGTAACCATCTTGGTGAAGTGCGTGCGTTGGCTGATTATGAGGAAGACCCTCGTTTCCAGGTAGCAGAAGACAGCAGTACAGTTCTAAAAGCCCTGACCAGTCCTGTACTGTTTATCAATATTGAGCCTGAATTTGGTGAGCGTTACCAAGGTATCGTACCGCTGGATAAACACAATCTGGCTGGCTGTCTGATGCAGTATTATGATCTGTCTGCACAGATTCCAACCCGTATTGTGCTGGCAAGTGACCAGAAGCGTTCAGGTGGCTTGCTGATTCAACTGCTGCCACGTAATAGTGAAGAAGAACAACGCTATGTGGATGAAGATTTGTGGCCACGCGTGACCATGTTGACTGAAACATTGAAAGCAGAAGAACTGGTCGGTCTGGATGCCAATGAAATCCTCTATCGTTTATATAACGAAGAACAAGTACGTCTGCCTGAAGCAGAACATCTGAAATTTGGCTGTACCTGTTCTAAAGAGCGCTGTGCGATTGCACTGCAACAGATCGGTGCTGAATCCGTTCGTGAAACTTTAGAATTGCAAAATCCAATTGAAATGGATTGTCAGTTCTGTAATAGCCAATACACCTTCACTGCTGAAGAAGCCTTAGGTCTGTTCGGTGAACACCTCAGTTAATTACAGCTATCTTCCTTAGTAAAAAAGCACTCAATAGGAGTGCTTTTTTACTTCTTAGATTCTCATTCAGCTCTACATAGTAATGGGAGGATATCAATACTTGGCCGCACCGTATCCTTGATAAATATGGACTGACGCCCCTATTAATTAACCCTTATTTCTAGGACTGTCTGATCTGATTATTTGGACAGTTTTCAGTCTTTCCTCTTTTTAATACGTTTACCCATCAAATACCAACCACATCCCACATTCATTATTTAATGTGATTTTTCATTAAGTTAAATTTTAATTTTTCTTGAATTTCTTTGATTATCCACTGGTAATTAGTAGATTTTTCACGCTATATTAATCCCATAATATTTATATGCCTTTAAAATTTTAAACGCATTTTTAAGACTAGGGGGGATGTGTGGGGATGAAATTTAAACTGTTCTGTTCCATAATTTTTGCAGCAGCCAGCACGATTAGCCTGTCAGTATCTGCCAACAATGATCCACTGCTTGGACAATGGAAAACCATTGATGACCGTACCGGTTATTCTCTGACAGATGTCATCATCAGCAAAGACGCTAATGATCGCTATATTGCCAAGATTGTAAAGGTGCGTGAGGTTCCGGGGGCAACCCGACAACAGAACTGTATCCAATGCACAGGCTCTCTCAAGGATCAGCCTCTGGTTGGACTGACCATGCTTAAAGGTCTGAGCAGCCATCCAGAAAATAACAACGAATTTATTAATGGCACCCTGCTCGACCCCGTCTCTGGACAACTCTATCAGGCACGTGCACGTCTGAAAAATAATGGCCGTCATCTGGCAATTCATAGCCGAACTGAAGGATCTCCAGTCGGGCGTAATATGACTTGGATCAAAAATTGAAAATTGCGTTGTCCAAGTTATGCGATATGACTTGGACAAGCTTCAAACATTTTCGATAAAACATGATTCTTCGTTCATTTAACCCATATTAAAACAACTTTCATCACAAAATAATAAATTGATTTATAAAGTTATTATTTATAAATTAGAGCAATAAATCTATTTTTAAAACACGATAATTTCCTAGGATGGATATGAAACAATTAGTACGCGCTTTATGTATGGGGATTTCTTTAGCAACCGTATCAGTATGCAGTTTAGCCAATGTAGATCCATTGATTGGAATATGGAAGACTGTAGATGACCAAAGTGGCTATTCACGTGCAGATGTCGAAATCCGCAAAAAACCTGATGGCACCTATGAAGGGATTATTGTCGAAACCCGGAGTCTACCAGGTGCCGAAAAACAAGTTATTTGCCATAACTGCCCTGGCAAGCTCAAAGGTAAACCGTTCATTGGCTTACCTTTTATTTGGAATTTTAAACAAAATCCAAATAAGCCAAATGAATACATCGATGGTCAAGTCTTGGATCCAATTGGGGGCAAGATTTATAAAGGTAAAGCACGTTTGAACGCTAATGGTAAACGCTTAACCCTGCGTGGTTATGTAGGCGTTTCCGTAATTGGACGCAGCGTAACTTGGATAAAACACTAATTTAGTTAGTATTTTAAAAAACCTCTATTCAGAGGCTTTTTTATTGTCATGATTTGAAACAATAAGGTACAAATCTTCACTTTTGTAGTGCACTAAAACTCAGAATAATGGATCGAACACGGTTATTTTTTATCCATTCACTATGTTCAGATCATATACCTATATGCTCCAACGATTACCTGACTCTTTATTAATAGTGGGTCACGGCAAAGGGATGTCCAAAAATAAAAATAAGCAATATGGTGATGCATCTGAAACTATTTTCGACCAATGTTCGGCAAAACAGTTGCTATTGCATGGCAAATATACACCACTTTTAGTCCATCACCTGCCTAACCTAAATTTCAGCAGGTTTTGTACCTCCGGTAGTTTTTGCAATGCTGCCACTCATATATTGAATCATGGGAAATCTGATCTTAGGCATTACCTCAAATCCTATCTATTACAACATGCCCCCGATCTGATTCACAGCAATGACTTTAGTCTGGATATTTAAGGAGCAGGCCATGACCACCATTCAATATAAAGAAAATTTTTCTCAGGGTTTTATCCCCTCAGAAATCATGGATGACCATCAATTTGATCTCAGCCATTTTGCAGAAGCATGCGGGCAAAGCCCGGAATGGGTAATACAGCTGATGGAACATGGCATTTTACCTAACCGTAGTCGTAACACTTCCTATCATTTCATTGGTGAAGATGTTACCCGAGCACAACGAGCATACCGCTTACAACGTGATTTTGATGCATCTTTTAGTGCTGTCGCCATGATGCTGGATCTGATTGATGAAGTTCAACAGCTACGTCGCGAAGTGAAACATCTGCACTTCAAATAATCCCGCTACCCCCTGGTCTATCTCAGATGATACTGAGATGGTTCGGGGATTTTTACATTATTTTTTTGAGTTTATAACTGATTATGAAAACCAGAGATTGCAATAAAAAATTAAAGTACATGTTCCCCGAATATCGTGACCTCATTAGCCAGCTTCGGGATGAAAATCCGTATTTCGCACGTATTTTTGAAGAACACGATGAACTGGATCGAAAGATTGCACAGCTGGCATTAGACCCTGTAAATCTTGTCAATACAGACATTGAAGCAATCAAGCGAAAAAAATTAAAGCTAAAGGATGAAATCTATAGACTACTCAAGAGTTCGGAGATAGATCCTTTGACCTGATTCAGGATGGTAATTAAAGGTAGGAAGCTCATGCTATAACCATCTAAAAGTGATTCTAGGCATGAGAATTTTTGGAATCATACTTCCTGCCTGCTGTATATGTGCCAAAAAACATAAGGTGGTCCAAACGATCCGCAGATAACACTTTGTTCATCAGCGGAATAATAAGGTGCATATTAGGGTTCTTGCATAAATCATTTTTTAATCACTACAAAGGGAATCCCCTCTCCTTGTAGGAGACTTGCGGAGCACATGCTCCTCAGGGAGAGGTTTTTTAGAAGAAATCCCCTCATCCTAACCTTCTCCCAGAGGGAGAAGGAACTTTCAATATCCATTTAAACATGAATATAACGATCATTTTTTGATTTATGAAAGAGATCTATTATTTAGCTCACATCTCACCTAGAAGCAAATTAAATTGCCTTTAACTTGATGCCAGCGCTGTATTGTCAAAATAAAATCTGAACATACGATCAGGACATAATCATCAAGCAACATCGTGGTAAGCATTGTGATTCAAGTTTTGATCCAGATTTTATGTTTTACATTCATTTTGTTCCGTCTTGGCACTACGATTTTTTCTAAATTTTAAATAAAATTTATAACGGATTTCACCCAAAATCAGTTCATATGTTTTGATTTTATAAATTCCAGGCATAAAAAAGCCTGCATAAAGCAGGCTTTTTTCAGACTTTCAAAGTCATCTTACAATTATGCTTGTTCGATGTCTTTCATTGTCAATTTGATACGGCCACGGTTGTCAACGTCAGCAACCTGTACCTTCACTTCCTGACCTTCTTTCAATACGTCTGCAACGTTGGCAATACGCTCGTTAGAGATTTGAGAAATGTGTAGCAGACCGTCAGTACCTGGAAGGATGTTCACGAACGCACCGAATTCAACGATACGAATCACTTTACCTACATAGATTGTACCTGGTTCAACTTCAGCAGTAAGTGCTTGGATTTTTGCAATCGCAGCCATCGCAGCAGCTTTAGTTTCACCAAATACGCGAACTGTACCGTTGTCTTCGATGTCAATCGCTGCTTTAGTTTCTTCAGTGATTGCACGAATTGTTGCACCACCTTTACCAATCACGTCACGGATCTTGTCAGGGTTGATGCTGATTACTTGGAATGTCGGCGCGTGCATTGAAATTTCTGGACGAGCGCGAGAAATTACTTGGTTCATCTCGTTCAAGATGTGCATACGACCCGCATAAGCCTGGTTCAATGCAGTTTCCATGATCTCTTCAGTGATACCTTCGATTTTGATATCCATCTGAAGTGCAGTAATACCGTTTGCAGAACCTGCTACTTTAAAGTCCATGTCACCAAGGTGATCTTCATCACCCAAGATGTCAGAAAGAACTGCGAAACGCTCGCCTTCTTTCACAAGACCCATCGCGATACCTGCAACTGGTGCTTTAATTGGCACACCTGCATCCATAAGTGATAAAGAAGCACCACATACAGACGCCATTGAAGATGAACCGTTAGATTCAGTGATATCAGATACAATACGGATCACATACGGGAAGCGATCAGCCGCAGGAAGAACAGCTTGAACACCACGACGTGCCAGACGACCGTGACCAATTTCACGACGTTTAGGACCAGATTCACGACCAGTTTCACCTACAGAATATGCAGGGAAGTTGTAGTGCAACATGAAGTTGTCAGTTTTGGTACCTGAAAGGGTATCCACCATCAACGCATCACGTGTATTACCCAAAGTTGTAGTTACCAACGCCTGAGTTTCACCACGTGTGAACAATGCAGAACCGTGAGCACGGTCTAGAACGCCAACTTGTACGTCGATTGCACGAACAGTTTTTGTATCACGACCATCAATACGTGGCTTACCAGACAAGATGTTGTCACGTACTGTGCGGTATTTAAGATCTTCGAATAATTCGTTTACTTCGTCAGCAATACCTGTTTCGTCATTTTCTGGAACGAACTGAGCAAGTGCTTCTGCATGAAGTGCATCAAGTGCCGCATAACGGTCTTGTTTCACTGCAATCGTATACGCTTCAGAAATTTTCGCTTCGAATGCTTCTTTTAACTTGGCAAGAAGTTCTTCGTTCTTAACTGGAGCAGTCCAAGTAGACTCTGTTGCACCTGCAGCAGCAGCAAATTCTTTAATCGCCTGGATCGCGATTTGCATTTCGTCATGACCGAACAATACAGCACCCAGCATCTGGTCTTCTGAAAGTTCTTTCGCTTCAGATTCAACCATCAATACTGCAGATTCTGTACCTGCAACAACAAGGTCAAGATCAGACTGAGCCATTTGTTCAAAGTTCGGGTTAAGAACGTATTCGCCGTTGATCAGACCCACACGTGCACCACCGATTGGACCACGGAATGGCGTACCAGCAATAGAAAGAGCAGCAGAAGTACCCAGCATTGCAGCAATGTCAGCATCCATAGTCTTATCAGAAGAAATTACAGTCGCAGTAACCTGAACTTCGTTGTAAAAACCTTCTGGAAACAATGGACGGATTGGACGGTCAATCAGACGTGAAATTAAAGTTTCAGCTTCAGACTGACGACCTTCACGCTTACCATAACCACCTGGGATACGACCTGCAGCATATTGCTTTTCTTGGTAGTTCACGGTTAATGGGAAGAAGTCCTGACCTGCTTTAGCAGTTGGTTGAGCAACAACAGCAACCAGTACTGTTACGCCACCCATCGTAATCACAACAGTATTTGCCTGGCGCGCAACACGACCAGTTTCAAGAACCACCTGATGCTGACCAAACTGGAATTCTTTACGAACAATATTAAACATCGACATGTTTTATTTTTTCCTAGTTCTTGTGAACAATTATTCTAGTGGAGACCCCTAAGGTTTGGCATTCACAATCAAGTGATTGAGTAAATGACAAAGCTTAGAAGCCGACCTCACCAGAAATAAACACTATTTTTAAACACAAAGAAGGAGCGAAACATTCGCCCCTTCCCCTGATCTAGCCAAAGGCTAAACCGACTTTAGTTTTCAGCTGTAAAGCACAATGCATGCAATAAACCCGAAAATAAAGCTTAAATCGAATTAACGACGTAAACCTAAAGCACCGATCAAAGCAACATAACGACCGTGGTCTTTACCATTTAGGTAGTCAAGAAGCTTACGACGTTGGTTAACCATACGGATTAGACCGCGACGGCTATGGTGGTCGTGTTTGTGCTCTTTGAAGTGACCTTGTAAGTCATTGATTTGAGCAGTTAAAAGAGCTACTTGAACTTCTGGTGAACCAGTGTCGTTTTCAGCGCGAGCGAATTTAGCGATGATCTCTGCGCGATCTGCGTTTGTTAAAGCCATTCGATTTCTCCGAGATGCTTATATATCTTGATAAAAATCAATGTAATGAGAATTCAAAACACTGACTGCCGTGCATCACTACAGCAAGTTGCATATTTTAAGGGAAATTACGTTAGATTGCAAAAATAGATCATGTGACTATCTATGGATTTAAAGAAACCTATTCAGTTCACTAGAAGCAGATCATTTATCTGCAAGATAAAACTTGCCAAACTGGTTTAGAGATTAAGCTAAAGATTATGAAAAATGCCTTACTTATTTCGGTCAAATGCAATACAGCTTATGTTTCGAATCCCAGGCTAGATATAAAGCTCAATTTTATTCAACTATAAAAAAAAGCCCGAGCGAGCTCGGGCTTCTTGTGCGCTGTAGTTTCTTCTTTTTCATTATTTTTTTATTGTTTATTGTTTTTATTACGCTGTACCGCGTTTTATAATTATCATTGTTAATAAAAACTTCCCTTATTCTTACTACAACGTCCCTGTGTAGTAAATTCTGCCACAAAGTCGGGCTACTCATAGACGCATTTTTCGTATCTATATGTAAGCCTTTTCTTACATTAATTAACTTAAATTGTGATTAATATTACACAAATCTCACTTTTAACCCATCTTATTCACTCTATATGAATGATTTAGAAAAATTAAATAATCTATAAAATTACGCCACCTTTCTATAAACTCAACATATAAAAAAGCCTTGTAGTCTCTCCCAAAACTACAAGGCTTAGCGGCTGTAAGTTTCCTCTTTTTTCACCTACATCAATGTAAGCTCGCTGTCTTATGGCTTTCTTATAATAATTATGCGATTATTCTCAACTTTCCTTGTTGAGTTCTTTGTAGGACTCATCTTCTCAAAAAGGGCAGCGAAGCTCTATCCGCAAATCTCCTGAATCGGCGTAAGCATATGCTTACATTAAACCTTCTCACTATCATCTGAAAAGTTATGACACTCTTCAATGATTTTTTTGCTCAAGCCACTACGACGGGTAGTTTTCAGGCTTAATGATTGTGTAAATGCTTCACGATCTACCAATAATGTGACCGCTTTTTTTGCACGGGTAATTGCTGTGTAAATCAGTTCCTTACTCAGCAGGTTACTGGCCTTATGGTCCAGCACTACTGCAGTGTGCCGAAACTCTGAACCTTGGGATTTATGAATCGTCAGGGCAAAGGCCGTCTCAATACTTTTTGGTAAACGTGTCGCCAGAACCCATTTTTCCAGACTCGGGAAATAAACTTCAAACTGACGCTGTCCAAGATGCTCACGCAGGAAACAGATACCAATATCCCCATTAGAGAGTCCCAGCTGGTAATCGTTATAGGTCATCATCACCGGACGGCCGATATACCAGTCGCCCTGCTTGATCTGCCCGGTTGCAGTGAGTAGGCGCTGTTCAATCTGCTGATTGAGTCGGGTCAGACCAAAAACGCTATGACGGATCGCAGTCAGAATACGGTAATCATCAAAATGACGAATGATCTGCTCCACAAATGCATTAAAATCTTGACTGCCCACCCCAGCTTTTAGTGCCTGTATATAGCTCTGATAGCCATACATGAGCTGGTCATAATAGGGCTGAGCATCATTGAACAGCACATTTTCAGGCAGGTATTGCAGCTGCACATGGTCAATTTCGATTTGTTCCAGATCAATCGCCTGTAGCTCAGATGCAGGCACTACCTCTTTTTCAAATTCGTTTAACAGATTAGGGCCAGGAATAGCTTGCTGAATAAAATGCGCCAGTGCACCAATCCGTGCACCTTCAGCAAAGCGTCGAGTTTTCACCAGATTAATCCGGTTATTGGCCAGGGCCGGCACCTGCTGCAAATCAGCCAGTACGGTACCGACATCGACAGAAGCCAACTGATTCGCATCGCCCAGCAGGATCAAACGCGCACCCTCTGGCACCGCTGCCAGCAACATCTGTGACAGGCTTAAATCGAGCATAGACGCTTCATCGACTACAATCACATCATAAGGCAATGGCTGTCGGGCATGGAATCTTGGCTGTGCAGTGGTTCCCAAACCTAACAGACGGTGCAAGGTCACAGGCTGTAACTGTTTTAGAGTTTCCAGATCAAACTGGGCCAGTGCCGGACTGCTCAAGGCATTCTGCAATGCTTCTTTCATACGCTGTGCCGCCTTTCCGGTCGGTGCCGCCATGGCAATCCGGATGTCCGGCAGACTTTCATTCAGCACAGCAATGATATGCGCCAGCGTATAGGTTTTCCCGGTTCCCGGACCACCCGTAATGATACTTAGGCCTTGACTGGCCACCATTTCCAGCGCTTTCTGCTGCTGCGGATCGGAAAGCAGACTGCGATGACGTTCATTCAACGGAACTGCTTTCAACTGCTGGGATTTGATGCGAGCCACATGGGCAGCGACTGCCTGTTCCAGTTTCCAGTAACGGTACAGATACAACTGCTGGTCCTGAAAAACAAAGGGGGCAATCGCATGCTGATCAGACTCGCTACGGCGTACCAGATTGTGCAGCAAGGTGATTTGCTCCTCTGCCGCGTCAATACAGCTGTTCCCATTTTGCATGGCTTCCAGTACAGCATGTATCAGCAGTTTGGCCTCATCGTCAAAGCTGGCCGAGCTAAATGGCGGCTGAGATAAATGCTCAATCCACGGCATCCATAGTGAAGTCAGCTGTGACACGTGATTTTGCTCATTTTCCACACAGTTATCCTCAAATTTATCCACAGGATAATTTTCTGTTTCTATTGTAAATATTTCTCAATTTCGCCATTTTATGCCGATTTATTCATCGCATAATAGCCCAGAATCTGATCCAATTTTTGGATAAATTCGACTTCAGGTTGCCAATGATATAGCCCCTGCCCGACCTGCCCATTCATACCACGCAGATATAGATAGGTCGCTCCACCCAGATGCTGCCGGATGTCATAGCCCTGCAGATGAGCACTTAAATAGCGGTGCATGGCAACCAGGTACAAGGCTGCCTGCAACCAGTAACTGGAATGGGTCATGCTGTTATGAATTGCTTCCGGTAGATAATCTTCTTGATTGGCACCGAGATAGTTACTCTTGTAGTCGGCAATGTGATAGCGCTGACCATCAAAATATACCAGGTCGATTGCCCCGGTCAGGTAACGTGCCGATTTGGCTTCATTGAAATCCGGCATGATCAGGCCATAATCCGTAAACAGCTGCTGAATCTGGCGGATCTGTAGCGGTGCATCACTCAAAGACAGATAGAACGGGAATTCCGACAGGAAACTCTGCTGATCCAGCTGGCTTAAATAAAACTCAGCTTGAATCGGTGTATTCAGGATTTCTCCGACCCAGTCGTGCATCAAATTCAGCAGAATATCTTCAGATAATTCCTCAAAGAATAACTCTGCTGACTGTTGCATCAGACCTGTCACATCAATATTTTCATACGTGCTTGCTTTAGGCAGCTGCGCCATTTCCTGCTCAAACTGCTGAATAAAGGCATCACCCTCCAGTTCCAGAAAATAATGCTCAAACTGCGCCATGAACTGTAGAAAATGAGTGACATCTAAAGGTGGCTGCTGGAAGAAGCTGCGCCATGTATGCCGATAGGCAACACTCTGGTCATGCAGGCGGATAGTGGTCAGCAGTTTGTAGTTGATGCTGGCCATGACACGCCTGATAGCCTCAGCGAGTGCTTCTGCTTTTAAGCCGGCATTGCTGGCTATCCGCTTGAACAAGGTATTCAGGTTAATCGTGGCCTGCATATAATGCTGCTGGAACACCTGCTGCAGCCGTTCCAGAATCTGAAAGTCCTGCTGCAACCGGTCTTTCAGTTCCGTCCAGAGATGCGGTGCGGTGTTCTTGAAACGGCGACGAATTTCCAAATTCCAGTAACTGCTATCCTGAAAATCCAGATGTTCAAAAATGCTGTGCAAGAAAGTTCCGGCCACGGTCCCTTTGGGAAAATTCAGTTTGATCCAGTCCAGTGGCTGCTGCAGCACTTCTGCTTCTGTCTCCAGATGGATTTCATCGGCAGCACTTTCTGCCTGTTCATTCAGACTAACCAGATCATCCTGCATTACGGCTGCATGTAACTGATGTCGCGACAAAGCGGTGAAGCTGGTTTTGGTCCGTGGATAAAACTGCTGTTCGGGTAGAGGATGTGCAACCAGTTCCACTGTGGTTTTCATCTGTTCTAATGCAATACGCGGTGGTTCCGCCGTTAAGGCATTTTCCATACAACTGAGCGGGTGCTGGAAGGCCTGTTCGCCCTGCCCTCGCCAATAGGCCAGGCAGGAATCTGATTGACCACTCTGATCCTGTAGCATGGCATATACCCGGTGACTGGCACGGGTCAGGGCCACATACCAAAGCCGGTGATTCTCTGCAGCATTCCGTGCAGCATTCTGTAGCTGTGCCTGTTCATGCAGGTCCCCACGGTTTACCGCAATCACTCGTGACTGATTCAGAATCTCGTCCTGCTCATGACCCGCCAGCGAGAAGTTCAGGTTACCTTTGTTCACGTCGAACGGTGCATCAGCGCCCATCAGAAATACGACTTTAAACTCCAACCCCTTGGATGCATGGATAGTGAGTAACTGTACGCCACGGTCACCTGACAGCTTGCGTTCTTTTTCACTGTCCTTGCCGGATGGAGACTGTAGCTGGCGCAGATACCAGTGATACAGCTTTTGCGCACCCTGATAATATTCACTTTGCTGCGACAGGATTTCGGTCAAATGACGCAGATTGACCACGACCCGTTCATTGTCAATGCTCTGGTTCGCCACCAGATTGGTCCAGACATCAAACAGATTCAGGGCATAGTTCCAGGCGCTGAGGAAGCCTTTGTCGAACCACATTTCCCGGATCGCTTCAAAATCGGCAATAAAGGTACTCAGGCCCACTGGCTGCTGTTGCAGGTCCAGCAGCTTTTTCAGGTCAAAGCCGAGCAGACGGGTCACAAGCGCACGGCGGACCTTGGCCTCATTAAACGGGTCCATAATCGCAGTCAGCACCGCGGCGACATCCTGCGCGACCAGACTGGAAAATACGCTCTGCTTGGATTCTTTATAACAGGCAATCCCCATCCGTTGCAGGCGCTGTTTCACCTGCTCCAGTGCATAATGTCCAAAGGACAGTACGGCAATATCATCTTCTATTAATGCTTGCTGCTGATTTTGACCCTGAAAATAAAGCTGATTCTGCGCTGACTGATTCAGTAATTCACGGATTTTCCAAGCCACCTGATCGGCTTCATACTCCTGCTCACCCAGCTGGACCCAGCGCAGGGGATAGGGATTCGCTTGTCCGCAATCAATCAGGTCCGGATGGGGACGACTACCCGCCTGAATCAAGCTGTAGTTAACGCTTTCACCAAAATCCATTTGCTGCTGGAACAGGGCATCGACCACTTCCACCAAAGCTTTGACCGAGCGGTGGTTTTGGGTCAGGGTATATTCATGGCCCTGCTTTAAACGGACATCAGCATGGGCCTTGTTATAGGTCAGCATGTCACCGCCACGGAAACCATAAATGGCCTGCTTCGGGTCACCCACCATAATCATACAACCAAGCTGTACCCGTGCAGCATCCCTCCAGATTCGTGCCAGCAGATCATCCTGATCCTGGTTGGTGTCCTGAAATTCATCTACCAGAATCAAGGGATAACGCGACTGCACAAACTGGGCAAAACGGCGGCCTTGTTCACCTTGCAAGGCTTCCGTCAGAGTACGAATCTGTTGCGAGAAGGTCGTTTCACCCTGCTTCTGCAAGGTCTGGGGCAGACGATGCTGCACACTACGAATCAGGTGATATTCCAGATAAGCCGTGAGCTGTTTGAACTTTTCATCCAGTGCCTCTTTAACGTTGCATAGCACTTCGATAGCGCAAATCAGCGGATGGCTGAGGAAATACTGCTGCTCCTCTTCACTACAGCTTTTGGTAAAGCGCTGCTTGCCTGGCTGGAAATCAGTTTTATTACGCAGCAGATGACACAGCTTCAGCACCAGCTTGCTCCGCTCAGGATCAAAGAAGCACATACCCTTTTGTTCACTCAGCTGCACCGACCAATCAGAAAAATTGCTGCAGATTTCTGACAGTTTTGCGTGAAAGTTTTTATAAAAATATTTCGGTGTCTCAGTGCAATAAGTCTGCATCTTGAGCAGTTCTGCCTGACTGATATTGACCAGCTGTTCGATACATTCATCCAGTTCGCTCAGATCCCATTCCACATGTCGTACTGGCTGAAAATGGTTAGCATTAAAATTTAAGGCATCGCGTACCAATCCCACGTAGTGCTCCGGGGCTTTGAGCTGGTTCTGCAGATACATCTGATTGATGACGTATTGTGGCTGCTGCTGGATCCATTCCCGTAGCACATCGTGAATCAGCTGCTGGATATACAGGTCCTGATCTTCAGTCAGTTCAGCACGTTCTATTCGACCACTTTCAAAGGCAAACTCACGCAGCAGCTTCTGGCTAAAACCGTCCAGAGTCCCCACAAACAGTTCATCTAGCTGGTTTAGTACTAGCCCTAGACGACGGCGGGCATAGTCCATGCGACTGCCATAATCTTGCAGCACTTTCTGGAACAGCGGATCAGATTCCTGCTCGATCTGCTGGGTCATTTCTACCGAATTAAGATGCTGATAGCGTTGGAGATAACGTAGGGTTTCTTCCACACGTGCGCGTACCCGGCTTTTTAGTTCGGCTGTCGCCTTACGGGTAAACGTCGTCGCAATCACCTGATGTGGATAGTATTTATCTAGAAAAATCCGCACCATCAGGCTGGACAAAGTATAGGTCTTGCCGGTTCCCGCCGAAGCCTCGATCCAGTGCAGCCCCGTAAAGGTCATGTCCTGAATCGGGTTGGTTGAAATTTTATGATGCTGTTGAGGGGCCATGGTCATTTATTTTACCCACTCTAAATGTTGTTGAATTGGCGCATACAGATCATAGGCAAATTTCAGCAGGCTATGCTGCAGGGCCTGATCCGGGTCCTGATCCTGCAAAATGAACTGCCAGTCCTGATGCAGTACACAGGACTCATCCGAACTTAGCGGTCGGGTACTTTCATAAGTGTTGTTCCAGGCCGCCAGCAGCTTATCCAGATCACCAATGATCATCTGCCCCTGTTCATTGGTTTGCCATTGCCAGTCTTTTTTCAGTATCAGCTCAGCTGGCAACACCACCGGCTGCTGCTGACCTGCTTCCCAGGCCTTAAACCAATGCGATAAATATTCTTTAGCCTGAGAGGACGTCACCTTGCAGAATTTCACAGTCTTATTACTAAACAGCACAATCCGTTCCAGCTCTGCGGTATAGCTGTCATCATTTAAATAGGCCAGCCAGAGCAGATATTCCAGCCAGACATGCGCGCGACGGCGCTCTGATGCTGAAGCCGACTGCATGCTCAGCCAATACGGTGCATTGGGCTGCTGCGGCACAGTAATCTGCAAAATCAGATCGGATGAATAACGATAGTTCTGCTGCGTGGTGCGGGTAATCTGTTTGTCTAACTGTTGCAGGCGCTGTTGCAGTAATTCCTGTTCCTGTTGAGTACTTAGCCAGGTCGCTTCTTGTGTTTTGCCGACTGGTAAACGATCCAGCATCAACCGGGTATCAATCTCCTGCTCTTGTTGTAGCAAGAAATCCCGTACCTGATATTGCTGTAATTTATCCAGCAATAACGGTTCCTGTGCCGCGGGCAGGTCTTTATATTTCACGCTGGAAATACCGACACTTTTTAAGAACAGCCGTGCCGGGAAGATCATGTCCTGAATCCATTCCTCGCCATGCAGCATCCGGATCTGCTCCTGCTGTACTGGTAGACAATGGGTATTAATCCAGTTGCGACGCTGCCCTTCAG